>CAZRKA010000001.1:0-52191 GCA_964600345.1 uncultured Chitinophaga sp.
CTGATATTCGTTTATAACGCCATTTAGATCAATCCCAAGCCTTCTCTCTGCAGATTGCGAAAAATCCTGATAGACAGACAAGATTGCTATGTTAGTAATTAGTAATTTTTTCTTTATCATAAGCTGCTTTTTATTAGTAATTTGTTGATATAACCCGACAAATATATAAAAAGGTTTTACTTTGTAAAGAATTTTTTTAAAAAAAATTAATTTTTGATATTGAGGAGGTTGCCCGTCTTTATGACCTGATAATGTTTGAGTCCGAAAGTGGCCGGACCGTTCAAAACCTGACCGTCCATCATAAACCTGGAATCGCAGCATTTGACGAATCCGCCGGTCTTGCTTTCACCGCATCTGAATACGAGTACACTGCTGTCTACCTCTATTCTGGAGCAGGCGTTTGAAGTCTGAAAACTGCATGATCTGTCGAAAGCGTAGTATTGGTCATCAGTGTGATGTACAATTACCACACCTTTGACTCCTCCCTCCTCGTATACAAAAGTTGCGGGATTAAGCAGATGATCGTATGAGGGCAAAGCCATGTTTATAGTGATGTTTACAGGCACATCGACAATAGGATCGCTGTTGACATTGTTCTTTTTGCATGCCCACATCAGAGAGAAACTGAGCAATATCATTATTATTTTATTCATATTTATAAAAACCCTCCCCTGTTTTTTTGCCATGCATTCCCGCATCTACCTTTTGTTTCTGTATTCTGCTCGGTCTGAAACGGGCTTCGTGATTAAAAAGCTTATACTGGCTCTCGGTTACCGAATAATTAGTATCGACACCAATCAGGTCCATCAGTTTGAAAGGACCCATTTTAAATCCGCAGGATTCCATAACTGCATCTATTGTTTCGAGGTCGGCAACACCTTCTTCAAGCATTTTAAGCGCTTCGACATAGTAGAGTCGCGCAATTCGGTTAACGATAAAACCGGGTGCGTCGGCTGCTACAACGGCCTGTTTATCGAGTGAAGTGACAAAATTAACAGCTGTCTGAACAATATCATCCGCTGTTCTCGCCCCTTTGATAACTTCTACGAGTTTCATGATATGTGCAGGATTGAAGAAGTGTATACCTACAAGTAATTGAGGTTCACTGATCCCGGCCGCAATCTGACTGATGGGAATTGATGAAGTATTACTGGCATATATACAATTTCGACCATTAATATCTATCAGATTTTTGAAGAGTTCAATTTTTACATCTGCTTTTTCAACAATGGCCTCAATTATGAGATCTGCCGTCATTTTTTGAGGTTCGGATGAATATGTGATTTGTGCGGCAATGGCAATCTTCTTATCACTGTCCAGTTTTCCGCTATCACACAGTTTCCGGAGTGAAGCTTCAATAGATGTTCTTGCCTTATCAAGCATAGTACTGCTGATATCGGCAAGAATAACTCTGTAACCGGCCCTGGCGCAAACCAATGCTATTCCCGAACCCATGGTTCCTGCACCTGCTATACCGACTGTTTTTATCTGATGCATGTTTGTTGTTTTTATTTAGCGAGCCAGTGTTCCGGATTCTGTTTATCCTGATTATACCAAATTTCAAGATGAATCTCGGTTGCACCATCCTCATCCTCTGCAATTGTTCCTATGGTCTGTTTAAGACCAATACTTTGTCCCTGTGAAACACTTACATCCTTGAGTTTTGAATAAACTGTAAAATACTCGCCGTGATTGACAATAACTGCTTTCCCCATGCCGGGTATACTGATTATTGCCGTTACAGTTCCTTTGTGGATACATCGTGCCAGTGCGCCGCTTCCGGTTTGAATATCGATGCCGTTGTTTTGAATAGTTACCTGCTCAAGTTTTTCGTGCGCATGGGTGCCGAATCTTTCGCTGATAAATCCTTTTTCAACCGGCCAGGGCAATCTGCCTTTGTTTGCAGCGAAATTATCCGAAAGCAGTTTTACTTCAGGTGTAACAACAGGCGCTTTCGATTCTGTCTTTCCGTTTGTTTTACCGGCATCGGGTTTTGCTTTGGGTTTACTTTCCTGTGCCTTCTTTCTGGCAGCCGCAATTTCGCGTGCTATGATTGCATTGATCTGAGCATTGAGATTTTCCTTGGCTTTTTTCTGCTTTTCAAGTTTGGCTTTTAACTCAGACTCTTTGCCGCTGAGCGCAACCACAACTCTGTTTTTTTCGTTTTTATCGCCTTCCAGTTCCTTTACTTCACTTTGCTTATTTTTAGCCAGTTTTTCTTTTGATATCTTTAGTCCAAGCAATTCCTGCAAGCGGTTCTCAAGCTGGTTTTTCTTATCGTTTATTCTGAATAGAAATTTTTCCTGAGCAGCATTCAGGTAACTGTTGAATCGCATTCGGAGAAACAACTGATTGAACGAACGGGCAGCAAAGAAATAGAGAGAATTATTGTATACTTTTTTGTTTTTAAATGATTGAACCAGGGCTTTTGCATAATTCTTTTTTTCGAGGTCAATCTGAGAGTTTAGGTTGTCAATTTCAGATTTTTTATCCTCTACATCCCTGTTTACATATACTATTTCTTCATTAATGGTGTTAATCAGTTCTTCGCGCTTCTCAATCAATCTCGAAATGGTAACTATTTCCCTTAAGCTTTGCTGTTTTTTGTTTTTTGTTTCTTTCAGTATTTTTTTGGTGAGAGCGATTTCCTCTTCAGTTTTCTTGCGTTTTTTTTCTAATTCTTTTCGAGTCTGCGCGGGAAGAGACTGAGCAAGAAAAACAAGTGCCAGAAATATCGAAACAGCTTTATTTAGTCTTTTCATACGAGGCGGGAATTGTGAAAGGGAATGTGAGTATTTCTTCAAAATCAGGATCGGAATACTTAAGTTCGAGCATGTATATCTTTTGACCGTTGCTGGCGGTAATAAACGTATACATTGGAAAATTATGTGTATTCACTACGGTGTATTCTGAGTATCTTGCTTCAGCAAAATTAGGTGTTTTATTGTCTTTTATTGCTGTTGTATCTATGGTTAGAAAATCCCTGCTGAAATGATGAGTTGTTTTGAATTTCTCCTGATTGTATCCGATGCTGACGCGATTATCGTTCCTGCTGATTATTTCGTACAGTTTTAAAGCATAGACAGGATTTCCCAAAATCAGATTCTGTATCTGACTGACTGTAAGCGGGATATCAGAAATACCGTGTAATGCCGTGTTTTTATAGATAGTGTAAGTCTTTTCGAGTTTGTTCAGTATCACCATTGAATCTCGGTTTATCAGCATTCTGAAAGCTTCTATTCCGAACATTCCGCCGCTCACCCAGATTAAAGAATCCTTATACATGCGTATGCTGGCATTGGGATTAACTTTTTTGTCGTCATCATATCTGAATTCCACATCAATTTTTGCTGAAAAATAGGTCCAGTTTTTCATGGTAGCGGAAAGAAGAGATTCTGCTGTAACAACGGCTGTAGTATCTTCAATAATCTTTACCACCGGAGGCGTTGATTTGTTTTTCTTTCTTGCTTTGCAGGCAGATAAAATAGAAACTGCGATTAAAAAGGCAAGTGTATATCTATTCAGCATTTTTTCCTTCAAGTATTTTTTGATCCAGCATTGCAGAATGTAAACCCAGTGCCCTGGCCTTTTTCCAGTGTTCGATTGCCTGCTCCTTTTTACCCTGTCGGGCATACAAATCACCCATATAATCAAATAACTGTTTATCGCTGTTGTTTATTGCAAGGGCTGCAAGCAATGTTTTTTCAGCATTTTCGAAGTCTGAATTCAGGTAAAATGACCTACCAAGTTCTCTGAGCAGGGCAGACTTAATCATATCATCAAATGCAAAACTAAGGCCACTCAAAGCATATTCCTTTGCTTTTGCTGCGTTTTTAAGTGAATTGGAGGCTTCGGATGCTCTGAGGTAAATGACAGCCTGTGTAGGATAAAATTCGAGAGCTTTTTCTGCCAGTTTCAGTTTTTCATCAGACAAACCAAGCGAATCGCAGACAGTTAAAGCACCGGTCCAGGCTTCATAGAGACCCGGTTTTAATTCTGTTACCTTTTTATAGTTTAACAGCGCCAGTTCAAACCTTCTGTTTATGTTGTGAAAATCCGCGGTAGTCAGTAATAATTCCGGGTTTTCAGGGTAAAGTTTACCGAGTTGAAACGCTGCTATTTGCAGATATCTCCTGTATGATGTATCGGTTTTGATTTTCTTATTCAATTCGGCACAAACCAGAAGTTTGCTATCGGTGCCGGTAAGCGGGTCGTTCAGCGCCTGAGTCAGATAATTTTCAGCACCTTTCAAGTCATTTTTAGCAACTGCCATTTTAAAAAGAGAATGGTTTAACTGAAAGTTGTTTGGATTTATGGCCAGTGCTTTATCAAAGTTAATTTTGGCATTCAGTTCATCGTTTTCTTCGAGATAAAGATTGGCATCATCAATAAAATACTGATACTTAAGAGGGCTGGCCAGCTTGATCTCATCGTAAATGGCGTGAGCTTTTTTGTAGTCTTTATTTCTTTTGTATAAATCTATAAGTTTTAATGAAGTACTCAGTTTGTATTTGCTGGCTTTTTTGTGTTTTTCCCAGATATCAATTCTGTTTTTCAATCCATCACTTTTCTGAATATAAATAGCATCAAGCTGTTTTAACAATTGCTCATTCTCAGGACTGCTTGCAAAGGCTTTTTCGAGAATCTTCAGAGCCTCTGCTGAATTGCCGTTTGATTTAAGAAGTTCTGCATACCATAATACATACCAGATGTTTGAAGGAGACAGCTCATAAGCCTTAGAGGCATTTTGCATGGCTTTAGAGTTTTCGCTGTTCTTTGCATAAGCCCTGCTTAGCTGGTAGAATGAAGAAGCTTCTTCAGGCTTTAAATCGCAGCATTTGACAAATAGTTTGATGGCATTGCTGTAATTGCCGATATTATACTGTGTGCAGGCATCAAGATACATGGCATCGAAACTATATCCTTCTCTGCTGCCATTATCAGAGGCTGATTTATTATTTCTGAAAATTTTACAGCTTTCAAACAACAAAAGACTGCCTGACAAAAAGATCAGGCAGACGATATGAAAGCTTTTTTTCAACAGAGATCAATTAAGAGAGCTGTAGTCGCCAATATTGAATTCCTTGCAATCGCCGTTAATGGTAACATGGTTTCCAATCATGCTGTTTGTAAATGAAACATGGTCTATAGTGCAATTCTTCTGAACAATACTGTTTGAAATTGTGCTGTTCTTGATCACAGATCCTTTGCCGATGCTGACATGGGGGCCTATAGTTGAGTTTTCGAGTACTACATCTTTATCGATAAAACAGGGTTCTATTATTTTAGTACCGTGGTTAAACAGAGAATGATCTATAGGAAATTCCGATTTCTTGATTTCAAGTATTCGCTGATTGGTAAATACAGTGGCATCTTTGTTTCCGCAATCAAGCCATTCTTCCACCTCTCCCGGACGAAACTTCAAACCTTTGTTTTTCATGTTTTCAAGCGCATTGGTAAGCTGGTATTCGCCTTTGTCCTTAATGTTATTGTCTACCAGGTATTGAATCTCGTCGAGTAAATTTTCGCCGTCTTTAAAATAATAAATACCGATGATGGCCAGATCAGAGATGAATTCAACAGGTTTTTCGATGAAATCTGAAATATTGTTCTCGGCATCCAGTTTTACTACACCAAACTGACTGGGGTTGGCAACCTTATGCACCCAGATTGTTCCGTCGGCTGATTTATCCAGATCGAATTCTGCCTTAAACAGAGTATCGGCAAAGGCCACAATTACTTCACCGTAAAGTGAAGGTGTTGCGCACATAACAGCATGTGCTGTGCCTAAAGCCTCATCCTGGTAATAAATTCTGCCTTCTGCACCGATGCTTTTGGCAATAGCCAGAAGCTGCAGTTCTACTTCCTGGCCAAAATCGCCAATAACGAAAGCAACTTCATTGATTTTGTCTTTGCATACTTCGGCAATATCTTCGACAAGTCTCTGCACTATTGGTTTTCCTGCAATAGGAATCAATGGTTTAGGAATTGTCAGGGTGTGAGGCCTCATTCTTTTACCCATTCCCGCCATGGGGATAATTATATTCATTCCGCTCATTTAAATTCTGATGGTTTTAATTCATTCCTGTGTGGCCATAACCCCCTGCGCCGCGTTTGGTCTGGCTCAATTCAATTTCTGTCTCCCATTCTGCCTGCACACAACCGGAAATTACCATTTGGGCAATTCGTTCTCCGGGTTGCAGATTGTATTCTTCTTTGCTGAGGTTAATCAGCAGGATTTTTATTTCTCCTCTGTAATCTGCATCAATGGTTCCGGGAGAATTCAGAACCGTAATGCCGTGCTTCAAAGCCAGTCCGCTGCGCGGTCTGATCTGCGCTTCAAAGTTGACGGGTAATTCTATAAAAAGACCACTTGGAATCAGCACCCTTTCAAGAGGTTTAATAAGGATAGGTTCAGCAATATTAGCACAGATATCCGCACCGGCAGAACTTTCAGTCTGATATGCCGGCAAAGGGTATTGGCTGTTGTTGATGATCTTAACTTTCAAGAAGTCTGCAAATTTAAGCAATTTTTCGTTTAGGTTGTAGCATCCAAATTATCAACAGCATCAACGAAACAAACAAAATGTTTATTACAAATTCAAGCCATTTGACAGAAATATGACTTTGAATAAACCCTGCAATCAGCCAAAGGGCAAGTGAGGCAACAATCAGGATAAAATATTTCACGAGCTGATACGGAACAGGATAATGTTTGCGACCAAGCAGATAAGAAGCTACGCACATTCCGAAATAAATCCCAAGTGTAATCCATGCACATGCCGTAAATCCATAGGAGGGTATGAGGGCAATATTCAGAACAATTGTAAGCATTGCTGCTACAATTGCCACTGCCGCACCCAACCTGGTGTTGGAGGTAAACCTGTACCAGATACTCAGGTTGTAATATATGCCCAGAAACATATTTGCCATCAGGAGTACAGGAACAATCCGAAGGCCGCCGGCATCTGCAAAGAAGGCTTCTTTTCTGATAAACAGGTGCGCCAGCTCGTCAATAAAAAACATACATGTCAGAAAAATGACGGTGCAAACAGATATAAACCAGTACATGACAGTTGCATACACATTTCTGGAATCATCTGATTCTTTTTGCTTGAAGAAAAGTGGTTCGGCGGCAAATCTGAATGCCTGCACAAACATCGTCATTACCATGGTCAGCTTGTAGAATGCACCGTAAATGCCGTTCTGATAGGAACCCTGATCGGGCGGCAAAAGTTTTTTCAGGAGGGTGCGATCAAGTGTTTCGTTTACAATTCCGGCAAGCCCTACAAATATCAGAGGCCAGGCATACTTGAGCATTTGTCTGAAGAGTGACTTGTCAAATCCTGAACTCAAACTAAGAGCAAGTGGACTTAGCAAAAGAAATGAACAGATACTGGCAACAGCGTTGGCGATAAGAATTAATGTCACCTGACTGCAGGAAGACAGAAACAGCGGTGGCGATTTAAGCAGGTAGAGATTAAGTCCGACATTGATGCAGATATTGATCAGCTTGACTGCTGCAAATTTCATCGGCTTTTCTTCATAACGTAATCTTGCGAATGGCAGAGCAGAGATTGTATCAAAAAACAGAAAAATCAGGCAGGCATAGACGTAATCTGTCTGACCCGGAAAACCAATAAATCCTGCAAAATTTGGGGCAAAGGCCAACACGATTACCGCAAAAAAAGCACTGCTGACAAGCAAGCTTTTCTGTGCAATTGAATACACGGTTTTTGCATCTTTTCCGTTGCGGATAAAGTTGAAATAAGTTGTTTCCATCCCATAAGTGAGTATGATATTCAGAAAAGCCATGAAGGCAAAAACTGTGGTGATATCACCGAAAGCAGAAACCGAATTCAGATATTTTGTATGCGGAATCAGCAGCAGAAAATTGATGAAGCGCCCCAGCATTGAACTGAGGCCGTAAATAGCTGTCTGTGATGCAAGTTTGCGGATTATTCCCACAGATGGCAAAGGTATTGCATAATTCAGGCGATTGAAATGAAATTATTTCAACAGTTCCCAACTTTTGTCTGCCAGCAGTCTTGCCGAGCAAACGTGCTTTTCGTAGGCTTGTTTTTTCCCCCATTCTTCGGGCGCAACCAGCGAGAGTACTGTTTTACCCTTGTTTTGATAAACATGGTAAACAGTCCCGATTACTGGTTCAAAATTCAGATCGGCTTCATATATCATTTTCGACACAATAAGTCTTTCTTCAATAATCCCGGCTTGTTCGAGCAGCAGATCAGCCTGTTTCTTGAGAATCATGATTTGCTGATTCGCCTGATACTGCATGGTTTCGAAAGCATTTGCCTTTACCAGTCGTTTGTCAACAGGATTGATTTTCGGAGAAGAAACAGAAAGAGGAATTGGAGAAAATTTATCGGGCCCCTGATAAATAGCACCTTGTTTAAGGTCGTCCTTCACGTCATTTTCTGTATTTTCCATATTCAGCACAAATTTAAAACACTAATTGCGTAATTTTGTTCATTGCATATGAAGTTCACAATTTACATTATGGGTATAATCAGTTTAATCAGTTCCTGTTTTACGGGAAAAAGCCGTAAGGCAGAGCAAAGCGGCACATCAGGATCCTCTTCAATATACGATATAAGTATAAAGTCACTCGATGGAAAAAGCGTGATTAATTTTGCCGATTTCAAAGGGAAGTATGTCGTAGTAGTAAATACTGCCAGCGAATGCGGTTATACGCCTCAGTACAAAGATCTGCAGGATTTTTATTCAAAATACTCAGACAGCAATGTTGTGGTAATTGGTTGCCCCTGCAATCAGTTTGGTGCCCAGGAGCCCGGAACTGCCGAAGAAATCGGTGCTTTTTGCCAGAAGAACTACGGTGTTAGTTTTCCAATGACAGAGAAAATAGACGTCAAGGGCAGCAATCAGCATCAACTTTATCAGTGGCTTACTCAGAAAAGCAAGAATGGCGCAGGCGATTTTGAAGTCAAATGGAATTTTAATAAATTCATAATCGGCAAGGATGGCAAACTGCTTTATTACTTTGGCTCTTCCGTAAAACCTGGCGATAGCGAGTTTTTGAGTGCTTTTTCCAAATAACGACTGATCAGTGATACCATCTGAAATAGAGGATGGAAATGATCAGCAGCATATTGACAATTTCTTTCAGTACATTTACCCGGCTGTTTGCAAAGTAAAAGGTAAAGGAAAAAGCCAGGGGGATACATACAAATGAAAATTCCTGCTTGGGATTTTGTTTTCCGGTAACGGTTAATATCACCGAAGTAAGAAAAAGTATCATCATAAACTGAATGAAACGCCTCTGTTTTGTAGAGTTTCTGAAGAAATTTTTATACATGCGCACAATGGCAAGTATGCCAACCAGTCCAACACTGGGAAGCGCAGAATACAATGCCCAGTTGGGGTTATTGAAATTTCCGTAGTCCGGGAAAAAGATATGAAAGGGTAAGAAATTGCCGTTAATCAGATAATTTACCATGGTTCCGACATAGAGAGGAAGAAGGAATCCTATCAGCGCCGAAAGATTTTCTCTGAAATTGAATGGTCTGAATATATTGATACCGATAAGCACAACGACAAAAAAGGCAATGTAAGTCATGTTAAGCAGTGCACTCAGTCCTGCCAGAGTAGATGCAGAGAAAATGGAAATACTGGGATTCTCGGATTGGAAAAGGTTGAGTATTGAGCCCAGCGAAACAATCAGAAAGAAGTTGACAAAAATTACCGGCCCGGCATAAAACTGATCAACAAAGACAGAATTGAGAAGTACAAAGAAATACGCCGGTAAATAGGAAGGATATATAATCAATTCGTGTCTGATACAAATTCTGTTGAATATGATGGCTGTTATGAAAACAAAAATCGTCGATATGGCAAAACCTACAATAGGGTAATAATTGATTCCGTTGAAAAATGCAGAAAGGTAATTGATGTTCAGATTCTGGGTCGTATTGACATAAGGCACCAGCAAACCGGTTGTTCTGATTACTATTGTGAATATAAACAGAAACAGTATGGTTTGATTAAAGGTATATGAAAATAAACGTATCAATACAGCAATTTTATATAAGTATAGTCGCGGTTCTGGGTTACGGGTATCACTATCGAATTTAAACTCACCTGATAGTATTCGGATGGGATAACAAGGGCGTAAAACTGTTCGTTATTCATAAGGATTTTTTTACTGAATTCTCCGTTTGCTTTATAGCTGATTTGTATAATATCGGCATTGGCGCTGATCTTGTCATTGTATAGTATTACCACTTCATCTTCGTTGACCATTATGACTATTCCGTTGAAATAACCACCGTCGTTAATCGAAGACTGGTTTTTGTTGATGATGTCAGACCAGATCGGATTACCGCTGCTGTCCAGATTGAGTAACATCACTTCATCATTGTTAAAGATCCTTGCATAACTGCTCTGCGGAATACCGTTTACGTAGAATATCTCACTCTGGGTAGTGATGAACATTTTTTCGCAGATGGCCATGAAACCTCCGTCAGTCCTGGGAATAAGTTTTTTAATTTTAAACTTACTGAGATTTTCACCTTTCTGTTCATTTTTTAATCCGATAACCCGGCTGACGATTTTTCGGTCGATTGGAAAAAAACGGACAAAGTTAATACCCATATCCGAACAGCGGAGACTTACCATAAAATAGTCTTTGTTCTCATCTTCGTCGTGATCACCGCTTAAACCGAATGCCGAAACAGTTGCAAAATCAGGATTGTATACCAGGCGATATGAGCTGAAAAAAGTGTTGCTGTTGTTGAGTACAGAATCTGTTTTCAGCAGATTCCTGGTATTGAGAGCCAGCATGCAGTGTTCAAAATCTGCCGCTTCCTTGCTTTTAAATTTTGATGAACGTGTGTAAAAGCAGTATAAGTTTCCGCTGTCATCTGTCAACGCATCGCCAATAAACAATTCGGAGGGCGTGCCTTTTATCTGCGAAAAACCCTCGCGAATCTGAGATGATCTGTTCATTAAATGATATACAAGTTTGCTGTTGGCATTGTCTTCAATCAGATACCAGACCAGAAATTTGTCTCTTTTCAGATTGTACTCAATCCTGATATTTGTAATTTCTGTGTCAGGTCCCCCGGCCGAAAACACAGTTTTAGCCGCAGATTCGTTCATTCCGGAATCAATACTCTGGCAGAGTAATCTGTTAAAGCTGCCTTTGATAAACTCCTTTGTAAAAACAGTTATTCCGGATGAATGCACTACAATCTTTTCAAGTTCGCAGTTTGGAATGCGAAATGTCTTGCTTTTCAAAAGATTCATTTTCTTATCGAAATGCTCGAGAATATAATACCTTCTGAAGTTGCTGTTCTTGTGCTTCAGTACATATACGCCGAACTTATTTTGTCCGACAACCTTGGTGAAATCAGTTCGCTTGTCGAGATTATTTTTATTTGCCCAGATAATTTGTTGTGAGCTGCAGACATGAAAAGCAGGTGAGCTGAGCATAAAACATGTCAGAACCAGCCATTTTATTTTACTGCTTATTTTCAATGAATACCTGAAATAAAGGGCTAAATTACTATGTTTGCTCCTCGATAACAAAAAATATTTCCAACTATTGAAGCCCGAATATTTCTATAACGACATTAAAAAAGAAAAAGCCATACTTGCCGGTGTGCACCGCAAGGGGGAGAAGGAGAATAAGTTAAAAGATTATCTCGACGAACTGGAGGCGCTAGCTACTACGGCCGGTGCAGAAACCGTTGGAAGAATTACTCAGAATCTCGATTATCCGGATCCGCGTACATTTTTTGGAGAAGGCAAGCTAAATGAACTTTCGGTAATGGTAAAAGTCAATAATGCCGATCTGGTGATATTCGATGATGAACTAAGTCCTTCGCAAATACGGAATATTGAAGGGGTAGTCAAGGATATCAAGATCATAGACCGCAGCATGCTGATTCTCGATATCTTTTCAAAAAATGCAAAAACAGCCCAGGCAAAAACACAGGTTGAACTGGCGCAAAACCAGTATCTCCTTCCAAGACTTACCAAAATGTGGACTCACTTGTCAAAGCAAAAGGGTGGTATTGGCATGAAGGGTCCCGGCGAAACCGAGATTGAAACAGACAGAAGGGTAATCAGAAGTAATATTACCAAATTAAAGGAAAGACTAGCCCTGATCGAAAAGCAGAATTTTGTTCAAAGGCAAAACCGCTCGGATAAAAAGAGGGTTGCTCTTGTCGGTTATACTAATGTCGGCAAAAGCACCATCATGAACCTTCTGAGCAATGCGGACCTGCTCGCAGAAAACAAGCTTTTTGCCACACTCGATTCAACTGTCCGGAAAGTAGTTCTCGAAGATTCGAGAAAAGAAGGGGTGCATATCCCGATATTGTTAAGCGATACCGTAGGATTTATAAGAAAACTTCCAACCCTGCTCATAGAAAGCTTTAAAAGCACACTGGCGGAAGTTGTAGAAGCAGATGCTCTGATTCACGTCATTGATATTTCAAATCCTGATTTTGAGAGTCAGATGCTGCTGGTTAAGCAGACACTTTTTGACATTGGCGCCAGAAACAAACCGACCTTGCTGGTATTTAATAAAATCGATACATACCTGCAGGAACATCCTGATACCGTGCTCACAGAATTTGAGAAAAGCTGGTTGAGTAAGGAACACACACCCCTCGTTTTTATCTCCGCAACAGGCAAGACCCATATCTCCGAATTCAGGCAGAAAATAGTAGAGTTGTTCTGAGTAATGTCCGTTTTTTAGTAATTGTTAAGCCATTCCCTGGCTTTATCAATATCTGTAAAAAAACGAGAAGGATAGATATCTTTAATAAATTTAAGGTAAAAATTGGTGGTCATTTTCTGGGCGAGAGAAGTAACGACAACCGCTTCGGCAATGATAGAATCTTTTCTGGCTTTGTTTTCTTCCTGCAAATGCAAACGGGCCTGTAAATCGAGACTGGAGTTCTTAGTGATCACAATCAGTCTTTTCATGGGTTTATTTCCGGTGAAAGCATAAAGTTTTTCAAGCAATTCCTTCATGTCTTCGAGATTGACCTGTACTTTCTCACGATATAAAACCTCTACGGTTTCGTCGTTCATCATTCTAAGTGATTGTAATACATTGCTAAGTGGTTCCATTTCAGTTATTTGGTAAATTAGTTGGAAGCAAAAATACGCCCTGCACAACTACCGACAAGTTTTATTCCAAATTTTAAAAATATGTATTCAAAATGAGAATATCACATTTAAATCCACCCGCAGCGCATTTTGTTTTCACGCTTAAATTTTTAAGTCCTAATATCAAAGGAATGAGAATATTATTCGCTTTTTCCGCGATGCGACCATTTTTTTATACATGCCATGTATCTATAATTTACAGAGCTTAATTATATTAATACAATTAATAGCTGTCATTTGTGCATAATTGAGATAGAGTCAAAGGGCTTAGCGGCTATTTATTTCATTTTTTCTGAACTTATTTTGTATCGTTATTATTTATGAGGGATCAGGAGTATTTCGAACACTTGCACAAGAGATTTTTGTCTGAATTCAAAGAATTAAACCATTCATTCGAAAATGTATCTCTTTTGTTCAAAAATTTACCGGTCAGTGAAAAAAGCAAAAAACAATATTTAGAAAATTCGAGAAAAGCGAAATCGGCCTGGTATGCCTGTCTGGTCAATACCAACATAGATGTTCTGCTTATTCCCGAATATCTGGAAAGCAAGCTCAGCAGAAATATTCTGATTAAAAAAGAAACCGAACAGTATTACGCTTCGCTTGACAATTTCGGTTTACATACCATTCAGAACAATTCTTCAGTTTACGAAGGTATTTTATACAGTGAAGATGCAGAACCAAAGAGCAGCTTCGACCTGTTTTCGTCACAGGCACCTGAGACCGCCGGATGTCCAAAACCGCTGAAGAAATTGTTTGATGATTGGGAATTAAAATTCAAAGCATGCAGCGAAACCGAAAAAATTATATACGGATTTCTGGACTGGCATTGCTTTAATGGCTTCAGTTTTTCGGGACAGAGGCAAATGGTACTTTGGCTGAACTACAAACTATGGAAATTTTACGGACCGTTAACGGAAAGACTTGGACTTGAGTTTTTTCTTTTTCAGAAATGGAACAGAAAGGATGCTGATCCTGCGAAATGCATTAAGGAATTTATATCCTGCATGTCGGAGGAACTTCAAACCATTAAATCAGAATTAAAGACATTGTACCGGGATGAAATTGCATTCGGTTCAATGAGCAGCAGTCAGAAAACCGTTTCGTCTTTTGTCTTTGATAAAGCTTTCAGCACCGGTTTTAAATGCCCTGATTCCGGCTCTCAAAATGTATTTAATATTTTGATGAGCAAAGGATTTGTTTCAATACTTGACTTTGCAGATAAAACCGAAATTGAAAATCAGAAACAAGCTCTCGGAAAACTGATATCAAATGAAATTGCGGTTTTAGCTGAAGATGGTGAAGAAGTTTGCATGTACATTAACACTTCGGCTGAAAACAAAAACAATTTCCTTTTCAGGTTTCAGAACATCAAACGCGAATTATCTAAAATTACATTGGATCAATTTACGGATCAGAGTTTAGTAAAACCAATAGTTCCGATCGAGAAAACTATAATACCAGAGCCATCAGTTCAAATTTCCCAAAGGGAAAAGAGACAGAAGGCATTCTTTGGATAGATCAGTGCTCGTCTTCGTGAAAGAAGTAATCGTCATCTGTGGGATAGTCACCCCAAATTTCTTCTATACTTTCGTATGGTTCACCATCATCTTCAAGCTCCTGAAGGTTTTCGACCACTTCCATTGGCGCGCCTGATCTGATAGCATAGTCTATAAGCTCATCTTTGGTTGCAGGCCAAGGTGCATCATCTAAATACGATACTAATTCTAAGGTCCAATACATTTTAACAATCTATTTTTTTGCAAAAGTATATTTTTTAAGCAATTAATGCTTACTTTTTTTATTAATTTTCTAATTAACAGTAAATCAGTTAAATAGACTGTTTAAACAGGTGTTTTGCTCAAATTCGGAGTAATTTATTAATACTTGACTATCAATTTAAAAGCATCGATTCCGGAACTGCTTTCTAGTCTGATTATATAACAGCCTGCAGGCAGTGAACTGATATCTGTTGAATTGACATTTTCAGGTAAGAGGGCAATTAACTTACCGCTCATATCACAAATCTGTATTCTGAAATCGCCCGATGTCACTTTGAAAAAGAGTCTGTCGCCGGCAGGATTCGGATATACTTCGAATAATTCATCTGCAGTTAGTTCAAGCTGAGTAAAATCTCTGAGCAATACAGTGGTATCATCTGTTCCGCAGTCTCCTTTCACTACAAGTCTTACAGTTTTATTGCTGGCGTTCTGGTAAGTGTGAACCGGATTCATTTCTGTACTGCTGTCTCCGTCACCAAAATACCATTTGTAAGACTTATTGCTTCCTGTCGATCTGTTGTCGAAACCGACGATATTTTTGCCGTAATAACCGTAAATAAATTCGGCTTTGCTGGCTGTATCGGTCCCGATATTGAGTATGTTATTGATGTTGTAAGTCTGTGAAGGAGCGCCGCTGACTGTTACAGATAACTGAGCAGATTTGTTGCCCGGGCTGGTATAGCTAACAGTATGCGGACCTTTACCGATGGCATTAGCAGGAGAACCACCGTTGAATACCCATGACCATGAGGCAGCAAGATTATCCGAAGAATCGGTGTAAGTTATTTGCTCGGCTATACATGCAGTATCTTTTGAAACCCCGAAATTCATGAATGAAAATTTTACCGCCTTTGTGCTGTCTTCGGTATTGCAGGTATTAGTTGCCACAAGTCTGACATTATAAGTTCCACCGCTGCTGTATTGATGCAACGGGGTCGGCAGGAGAGAAGAATCTCCATCACCGAAATACCAGATATTGCCTGTTGGGTTATTGGATAAGTTGCCAAAGCTTACCATGCCTTTGCCTCCTGCAGTGTAATTAAAATCTACCGTCATTTTGCTGTCGTTGCGAACCGTCAGATTCTTTACCTTATTCAGATTTCCAGTAATGGTTGTGATAGTCAGTGAAACTGTTTTACTTCCGCCATTGCTGTAAATTACATTGTGTGGTCCTTTGGTATTAGCTGTGGCAGGACTGGCATCACTGCCGAAATTCCATGACCAGGAGGATATATTTCCAGAAGAAGAGTCGGTATAGGTAATCGACTCGTTTTTGCAGGCAATCTGTTTAGACATTGTAAAACCGGCATTAGGGGCTACGATGGCACAATTACCGGAGTTAAGTTTGCTGTGTCCGTTTTTACCGCAAACAGAAGAGCCGCTTTTGTTGATGACGTAATTTCCGGCACTGATATCATCTGCGCTCAATCCCGGTTTTGTCTGGCCATTTGCTATGGAGTAATGCATAACAACAGCACTGTTTATTACATGTCCCATCTGATGTCCGTGTCCCAGTTCATGGGTAGCGACAGATTCGAAATGGAACTGGGATGCCGTTGCATTTCCGGTGGTATAATTCCAGTTGGTACTTCCGGTTGGTTTTACCCTGAATCGAATATCCAGTTCGTTGACATACCATTTCAAACCAGGGTTAAAGCAACCCGACCAGTAACTGAAACACTGGGCAAGCACACCGCTCGGCATTGCACCGCTGCTGTCCCAGGCGCACATGTTAACCCCGTCGCTTTTAATGGCGCTGTGATTCAGAGTACCCAGGGTATCCCAGTTAATAAATGTACCGCAGCGCCAGCGCTCAAGGCTTCTTATAAAGGCACCTCTTGCACCGCTTGAATCGTAAAAACGCCTGTTCATTTTCCAGGTAATTCCATTGTTGAGATTCATTCCTATCTGCTGGGTTTCGTAACCTATGCTGTCTCCGCTTACTACATTCAGATGAGCATAACTTACTTTCAGAGTATCTCCTGAAGTAACCACACCGTTTCCGGCGGCAACTACCCTTAGGCGGCCGGTTCCGGCCTTGGTTCTTACTATCAGTCTTATCATGGTATCACTCCAGGAAATATAGTCTCTCTTCAGGGCTTTGATAAAGCTTATTCCGCCGTCATCTCCGTTTCTGAACTGAACACTGCTTGTATCCTGAACAGCATTGAAATTACTGCCTTTGATTGTCAATACCGAAGAAGTTCCGGATGTTATTGTTTTAGGAAAAATTGAACTGATAACAGGTGTCGCTCTTTTGGAATTCAGAATTACCTTGGTAAGCAGGGCATTGATATCAATTACTTCGAGACCTGTCAGTATTTTCAAGGTGTTTTGAATACTGTAGGCGGGATATGTGTTGAATACATCTGTGCAAATTGCAGTGTGTTTGTCGATTTTCAGGAAACCCTGAGGTCCGCTTTCTGAAACCCATTCACCATTTTTAAGTACAAGCATAAAGATACCGATTTCACCTGTTTCTGTTTCAAGCTCCGGATCAACTCTTACCGCTTTATCTCCCACCTGGCCACCGTTAGTGATAAGGTCTATATGTTTTCCGCTGATGAATTCACTGCCTTTGTATACTTTGCTGATCACAAGCCGGTTCGACGTGAATATCATTGTTTTTTCTGCATTCCAGTAGGCGTTTTTTTCAGCTACCTGAGCTTCGATTATCAGGGTGGCAGCATCAACTCTCTCCTTCAGACTTAGCGGAACAAGAACACAGTCGGCAACAGCAACAGCGCTACTCAGCACTGATATAAGGAGAATTAAAAACAGTTTTTTCATTTTATATGATGTGTATTGAAATACAAATTAAAGGATTTTGATACTTACAGCCAAAACGCTGCGACTGTAGGTATCAACGCGATACAGCTCACTGCACATCTCCGGCAGCCAGGCCATGATATTGCCGTCTTTGTTGCACAAAACCAGTTGTGAGGACCTGAGTGCATTGCTGATCTTCTTATCGGTAAATATATCGCTAAGTTTTTTGCGTCCATTCATTCCCAAAGGCTGCATTTTGTCGGCAGCTTTCCATGTGCGTATCTCCAGCGGAAAACTGCATTTAGAGGCATCAAAGAACAGGGTATTTTTCTTCTTATAATTAACGTCTATTGGTTTAATTTTTTTTATAGACAATTCTATGCCATTGCCAAATTCAACAAATCCGGGTTCTTTAAGTGTGAAACTTACGGGAGAAAAAGGTAATTTTTTTTCCAGAGTAAATCCACCGCGTTCGCGGATCAGTCGCCACAATTCTGATTCAATGTAAGTACCTACTCTGCTGTTTTGATAATGGCTGAAAGTCTGACAAGATTCTCTGCTGAAACCGTATTCGCGCAGCATAAAGTACAAAAAAACCGCGGGTTCAGTAAAATTTTCGAGCGACTTATCGCTGATTGAAAACCTGTCGCCATTTGATTTAAGCGATTGATGGCGAAAGGCCGAAAGCATATCGGCTGACATCTGTTCGAACTCACGGATATTGCCGGCTACTTTATAAATTATCCTGTCAAAAGCCGGGTCAATTTTTTTAAATTCCGGTATCAGGTGATGTCTGATTCTGTTTCTCAGGTAATCGTCGCCGTCATTGCTTTTATCTATTCTGAATTTGAGTTTATGTTTCTTCAGGTAGGATTCAATACCGCTTCTGTCGGTAAAAAGCAGTGGTCTGGCGATATCAGCATTCAGAACAGATATACCGTGAAGACCTGATATGCCGGTTGATCTCATTATATTGATGAGCATGGTTTCGGTATTATCAGACATGTGATGTGCAGTGAGAATTTTATTGAATTTGAAACGTTTCTTCAGTGTATCAAACCATTCATATCTCAGATTTCGGGCAGTTTCCTGAGTGCCACAGCCTGATTTTTTTGATTCGGCTTTGGTGTCAAAATGCCTGATATGACATCGGATACCGTTTTTATCAGCCAGTTTTTTTACAAATTTTTCGTCATTATCGCTGTCTTTTCCTCTCAGCAAAAAATTGCAGTGTGCGAGTTCAAAGGTATAGCCGCCGGCGAGCAGCAGATTAAAGAGACAGATACTGTCGGGTCCTCCGCTGATAGCGAGTAGGAGTTTGTCTTTTTTCGAAAAAAGTTTGTTTTTACTTACAAAGTTTTCAAATTCAGGAAGCATGGCACTAATTTTGACAAAGGTAAGAAATAGAATTTTATTCCGAATATTGCCCCTGATTTGAAAGCTCACTACCTTATTTTATTACTGCTCTGCCTGCCTTTGACAGGATTGTTTTCGCAAACCAAAGTGGAAATAAGCGGGGGTGAAAGAATGCGATATGATCAGGCTAAACAGCAGTATGTTATAGTCGAAAATGTTGTGATAAAACACAACGGTGTTACCATACAATGCGACAGTGCCATAAGAAAGATGGACGAAGGTATCATAGAAGGCTTCGGAAATATCTTCATTTTTCAGGTAGACACATTTACACTGTCAGGTGGAGATTACCTCAGATATGATGAAGCCAGTAAAACAGCAACGGTAACGGGGCGCAATGTAATTCTGAAGGATCAGCAAATGACATTGCTAACCACATCACTTCATTACAATACAGCCAGTCAAATTGGTTATTACACAAACGGAGCCGATATACTCAGCGAAAAGAACACCCTTAAAAGCCGCAGGGGTTATTACAACCGCAGGGGCAGTGTGTTTAATTTTAAAGACCAGGTGCAGCTCAGCAGCCCCGAATACACCATGAATTCTGATACACTGGATTATTATTCAGGCAGCCGGACGGCGTATTTTTACGGTCCGACCAGAATAGTCAGCAAAGAAAATATTATTACCTGCAATTACGGCTGGTATAATACCAAAACAGAGAAAGCGGAGTTCAGCCGTCGTGCGACGATATTCAGTGATTCAGGCTTTATTGAGGCAGATTCACTTTTTTACGATAAGCAGGCAGGACTCGGTACAGGACTTGGCAATATCAGACTTTACGACAGTTCCGAAAACATGGATGTTTACGGTCAGTTTGGCAAGTATAACCAGAAACTCAAAACAAGTGTTATTTCGGGCAAACCACTGGCGGTTAAAACAGATGCAAAGGATACGATGTATCTGATGGCTGATACGCTTTTTTTCAGCAATGACAGTCTGAACAGGGAGTTGAGGGCCTATCACAAAACCTCTATCTATCAAACGGACTTTCAGGGCAACTGCGATTCACTGGTCTATAAATTCAGCGATTCCATGATACACATGTATCATTCGCCGATACTCTGGAACGAACGCAATCAGATCAGCGGAGACACCATAAGAATAAGCATCAGGAATAATTCAATACATACCCTAAAGGTTACCGGCAATGCCTTTCTGGCTTCGGAAGTAAAGAAAGCTTCTTACAACCAGATTTCCGGTCGCGAGATGATAAATGCTTTTGACAGTAATAAAATTCGCTCTGTGCTTGTTTCCGGAAATGCCAGAAGTATTTACTATCTGAGGGACAATGAAACAGATACCGCCGAATACACCGGCGTTAACAAAGTAGCCTGTGGCAGAATGCTGATATTATTCGATTCTTCAAAAGTCAGCTCCATTCGTTTCTTCACGCAACCGGAAGGGAAAATTTACCCCGTGAGAGAATTCCCCGAAACGGAGAAATATCTCAGCGGTTTATTGTGGCAAATAGAGAAAAAACCTCTGTTGGAGACATTTCTCGATAGAAAAACCCCCAGAGTAATTCTTACTCAAATTCCTGAAATAATTACAAAGGAAACTGTTAAGAAAAAGAAGAGGAAAAAGAAATAGGTTTACTTTCTTTTCTTACCTGAGGAGGTCGAAAACAACAACTCTTTTGAAGCCGATTCATTGTTATCATGTCCGGTGGTTTGAATTATCAGTTTAAGTTCCTTTTTTTCCAAAAGCGGATTTACAAAGTATTCGTTAATATCGGCAGAAATACCATGTGTATGGATGTTTTTGCTGAATAAAACCTGATTCTGGTCTGTGGTAATCACTTTGATATTGACATTGTGCAGAGCTTCCGTTGAGCTTACTTTCGCTTTGATACGGATTGTATCCATTGGCTTGAAGACAGAAGTTGCTGTGGGATTAGATATACTGATTTCAATAGAAGCGCCGGTGTGGAAAGCGCTTAATACAAAAATTAAGAGGGATGAAATGATGAATGTATTTTTCATGGTATGCAATTTAAACCAATTCTGTCGAAATGCAAAATACTTCAATGATACAGCAGTACTTTTACAATATTGATTATGATAAAAACCAGATAGATTTTAAAGAGTGTATAGGAATTTAAAGCATGGGCAGCTTTGACGCCGAATGGTGAGGCTATTGCAGCCGAAAGTATCAGGGGTATGACTGCAGGCCAGAGAATATGCCCTGTTTGCCATCCCGGATAGAGATCACTAAGCGGATTGCTGAACATATAAAATAACAGCATTGGAAGAGCGATAATCGGTATTACTGTGAGTGATAATCCGGTTGAGAATTTAATTGGCAAACGCAAAGCTCTGTTAAAATAAGGAACCAGCACTACGCCTCCGCCAAGTCCGGTGACTGAACTAATAATACCGGCCATAAATCCCGCCGGTAAAAATTTCTTAATGCCGGGCAGAACTACCGGCATTTCTCCCGTGCTTTTGCTGTTTTTTCTGTCAAACCACATTCTTATGGCGGTTATCACAAGCACAGCAGCGAATAAGCCGGAGAACAGTTTAGGATCGTTGATGTTGTAATACCTCAATATAATAGTTAAGGACAGTGAGGACACAATTGCAGCAATACCTGTTGCAAGTGCCGACCTGATATCCGTATTTTTCATAGTGTATTGTTTGATACTCCCTGCAATACCGACAACAAATACTATCAGTAAACTATTGGCAAGAACATACGGCACTTTATCTTCAACCCTGTCGTGGTATCTTACTATCTCCTGAATAATAGGCACAAAAATTATACCTCCGCCAACACCGAGCATACCAGACAGAAAACCGCCCACGAAACCGAGAGCTATTATCAACAGGAAAAACCAGATCTGAAAATGTGCGGCGTCCAATTAATTCTTATTTAAAATCTGTTTGAATGCAGCAATATTTTCAAATGTTTTAAGGGCAGAGAGAATATCGGGATCGTAACTGAATCCGCTTATAAATATAGCTTCATCATAATAATATCTGCGGCATATTTCCGTATGAAGCAGTCTGCAGATTTCGGCTTTGGCCGTTTCCATCTCCGCCAGTTTTGCTTTTAGCAGAGAGGATTCAAGTTTTATAAAATCGGTTTCAACACTGCTGATGTAATTTTCTTCTTTTAATTTTTCTTTCAGCTTCAGCATGGCAGATTCACTTGCATTAAGCGAGCTGAAGGTTTTGCCGTTAACGAAATTTTTGAAAGCATTGAATATCTCATCATCTACTTTGAAAGCAGAAATCTCACCCAGTGTTTCGTGTTCACTTCGGTATTGATTGGCGAAATCGTAAATGATATAGCTTTTTTCAAGGCTTGCGGAAATATTAGACTGGGGTGGCAGAACAACAGGGACATCTGGTCTCACACCTCCTCCATCCAGCACCTCTCTTCCATTTTTAGTTTTGAATTTTTTTCTGAGACTGTCTGCAATGGCAATGGCTTTTCCGTCAGTATTTTTGTTGCTGTAATCAAGCAGCTGAATACACCTGCCTGAAGGGATATAGTATTTGGCTATTGTTACCTTCATCTGAGTGCGGAATACCAGCGGTTTTACACTTTGAACCAGTCCTTTTCCAAAAGTATTCCGGCCAATGATGACACCTCTGTCAAAATCCTGAATGGCACCGCAAACTATTTCACTGGCAGATGCCGACCTTTCGTTAACAAGCACAGTAAGTGGTATTTCAGTGTCTACCGGAGGATCAAGGGTTTTGTACTCCCGGTATGCATCGCGGGCGCGGCCTTTCGAAATGACAACCAGCTGGTCTGATGGCACAAAAATATTGACGATATTGACAGCTTCATGCAGCAGCCCGCCACCGTTATCTCTAAGATCGAGAACAAGTTTATCTATTCCCTGAGATTTGAGTTTTAACAGCGCTTCCTTCACTTCTGTACCGGCACCCAGCGTAAAATGATCGAGGCGGATATAGCCTGTTTTCGGGTTAATCAGCCCGTAATAGCTGACATTTTTTATTTTTATTTCTTCACGCAGCAGTTCCAGTTGAAGTGTTTTACCTTGCCTGTCTACGGTGATACTCGCTTTGGTACCTGCGGATCCCTTTAATCCTTCACCCAGTTCTTCATCCGTTTTACCCACAAAAGACCTTCCGTTTACCTCCAGAATCCTGTCGCCTACTCTGATTCCGGCTTTATCTGCAGGTAGTCCTTTGCTGACAGAAATTATATGAATATAATCACCTATCCGCCTGCTTCGGCATCCAACTCCACCGTATTCTCCGCTTTGTCTGATCATGGCGTCTTCGGCCTGACTTTCCGTATAGAAATTGGTGTAAGGGTCGAGCGAAGCCAGCATGGCATCGATGCCTTTCTTCATCAGATCCCCGGGGTTAACTTCATCGACATATTCACTGTGAACCGTTTTGTAAACAGCACTGAATATCTCCAGGTTCTTGCTTATCTCAAAATATTCATCTGCTTCTCTGAAACTGTAAATAAGCAGTAAAACAGAGGTAAAAATTACCAGCTTTTTCTTAGAAAACATAGAGACAAAAATAGATTATTTTAGCCCATTCTTCACAAAAAATATATGCTTGTCTAAGCCATTTATTTATTTTAGTTTCGGCACATTAAAAAGTATGGATTTAAAGGCATTCAGAAATGCGCGGATATTAGTAACCGGAGGAGCAGGATTTATTGGAAATAACCTTGTGAGGAGATTATTGCAAAACGAGGTATCCGATATTGTAATTATGGATAATCAATCTTCGGGAATGGCAGTATTTCTGCCCGACGACAACAGGATAACATTTGTGGGTATGGATATTGATAAAATGGACAAGCTCAATTTTGTCATCAATCAGCACGAATTTGATTACGTTTTTCATCTGGCAGCACATTTTGCAAACCAAAATTCAGTGGATCACCCTTTCAGCGATATTCAGACAAATATTGTAGGAACTGTGAGTCTGCTCGAAATACTCAAACACCACAAAAGCCTTAAGAAATTTGTCTATGCCAGCAGCAGTTGCGTATACGGTACCGCCTCCACTATGAGCGAAGACACTTACATTTATCCTTCCGAAACGCCATACAGCATTAATAAATACACAGCCGAGCTTTATACTCAGTATTATGCTCACTTGTTTCATGTTCCCACGGTTTCTATCAGAATTTTCAATACTTACGGACCTTACGAAATGGCCGGAAAGTACAGAAATGTCATTCCGAATTTTATAGAAAAAGCAATCAACGGAGAGGATCTTATCATTACAGGTACAGGCAAGGAGACGCGCGATTTTACTTATGTTGAAGATCTGGTAGACCTTATGATGATGGCAGCCCTCAGCAATTCAAAAGAAGGAGAGATTTTCAACGGTGGAACCGGCCGCAAGACCGAGATTAAACAAATGGCCGAAATCATACGTGAGGTAACCGGATCGCAGTCGGCTATTGTTTTCAGACCTGCAAGAAACTGGGATAAGGTAAAAGACCGTGTGAGCAATTTGTCGAGATCGGCTTCCGAACTTAACTACAGCCCATCTGTGGAGATAAGGGAAGGACTCGAGCGAACCATCAAATGGTATAAAGAGAATTACGACAAGGTGAAGTCATTAAAAAATTATTTCGAATAAAAATGGATCACAACAGGTCGAGAGAAGTGCTGGTGGTTCTGCCTGCATATAATGAAGAGGAAAATATCGGAGAGTTGCTGAGCCAGATCAGATATGCCCTTGAAGAGGACAGCAAAATTAAATACAAAGTATTTGTTGTCAACGATGGCAGCAGGGATAAAACCAGGGAAATTGCCGAAAAGATGGCAGCTGCCATGCCAATTGAAATTCTGACACATGAAGTGAATCTCGGACTGGGGGCAACGATCAGAGACGGCCTCTACCGCGCTGTTCAGTATTCGGGAAGCAATGATATTATCATAACCATGGATGCGGATGCCACACATAATCCGGGACTGATTCTGCGTTTGATCAGAATGATTATTGAAGGGCACGATGTGGTTATAGCCTCACGTTTTCAGCCGGGGGCTCGCGTAATCGGACTTGTATGGTATCGCAAGCTTTTGAGTTATCTCGCCTCCATCATATTCAGAATTACTTATCCGATAAAAGGTGTGAGAGATTACACCTGCGGTTACAGAGCAATCCGTGCCGATGTTTTAAAGAATGCAATGGCAGAATACGGCGACCGTTTTGTAGATCAGGATGGATTTCAGTGTCTGGTAGATATTTTACTGAAGCTTCGCCGCAGAAAACTGCTGTTTGGCGAAACACCACTCATATTGCGCTACGATCAGAAAGGCGGCATGAGTAAAATGAATGTTGGCAGAACAATTCGAAATACACTGATTTTAATTATCAAGAGATTCTTTGTGAAATAATATGGCAAAGCAAACCACAGTTGTAAACAAGCAGGTAAAAAATAAAAAAACCGCAACAGTTGCAGGAAAAGCAGGATTTATTGAGAAGCACGCACTTAAAATTGCTATTCTCATTGGTGTCGCCGCACTCATTATCCGTCTTTACCGAATAGGATATCTCTCGCTTTGGGTTGATGAGTATATGCATGCACTTGCAGCAGTAAAAGGGCAGTTTAAACACGGTGAGAACAACGGGATTTTGTTGACATGGCTGAATACAATTTTTGCCTATGTATTCGGTCACAACGAATTCTCTATGCGCTTCCCGGTTGCATTACTTGGTGCTGCTCTTGTTCCCGCTGTTTTTGTTCTGGGTAAAAATATAGCAAACTTCAGAGTTGGTCTGATGTCGGCTATTTTAGTCGCATGTTCAATCTATCTTATTTTCTGGAGCAGAGTCGACAGACCTTATGGCATGGTGGCTACTTTTTATGTGCCTCTGATACTTAGTTTCTGGCTGATGCTGGAAAGGAAACCTGAAAAAGATAATGCCTGGTCGCGCCTGGGAATAAATCCGAAATATCTCGGATTGACTATCATAGCTTTTATTCTGGCCATGATGAGTCAGCTTATTTGTTTTCTGTTCATTTTTACTGCCGGATTTTACGGGTCGTTTGTTGCCATCGAATCGTGGATAAGCCGCAATTCAACACCATTCAGATTGAATGCCTATAATATACTGTTTTATCTCAATGTGGTGGCGGTGGTGCTAATGCTAACCCCACTTGGCAACAGAATGATGCGTCCCATCATAGAAATCTTTCTGCCGGGCAATATGGCTACGCTCATTTTGCCTGATCTTAAAGCCGCATTTGCTGCAGTTGAAAGCGACAAATTATACAAATCATTTGATGTTTACAATGCTGTTATCAGGTTTGACTACAAGATGATCAATTATCTCGGATGGCTTGGAATGCTGATGGCTTTTTTTAAAAACCGCAAGCTTTCCTATCTTCTGATCTCGTCATTTATGATACCTTTTCTGCTGATGAGTTTTGTGTTCAGAGAACCGGTTCATGCCAAATACCTGAGTTATATCTATCCCATGTTTCTTATAAGTGCAGCATATGCATTTTATTTCATAGCATTTTACCTGCTGAATTACGTAAGTAAATCTTTCAGCGAAACATCTAAATCATATGTCACTTCCTGTACAATGATATTTCTCTTGCTGGTTTTCGGCATCAGCAAAAGGAAAGAGATAGGCTCTTTGCTTAACACCGAGGAACACGGTAATGTAGTAGATAAAAGTATTTCCGAAATACACTATGTTAACTGGAAACAGCCAAGTCTGTATATCAAAGAACAAATGCAGGAAGGGGATGTGATAATGGCCACAGTTCAGTTTGCTCCCAGATTCTATCTCGGACTGGATTCGGTTGTGTGGTTCAGGCAAATGAGATATGATGCAGCAAAGAAAGATTATGTTCCCAATCAGCCCGATAACAGAAAACTAAGTGCAGCTACCTTCGAACAATTAAAAAAGACCTTTGAAGAAAACAAGAGGGGATGGCTGCTGGCAGATTATTATTTTGACAATGCATTAACCGATCCGAGGGCAAAACAATTTGTAGAACAAAATTTCAATTTCCATTTTACAGCCTGTGATGATGGTGCGGTAAAAGTATTTAGCTGGGATAAGGCCAAACCGAAATCCTATCAGAGCAGTTTTGTAATTGAAATGGGTAAAAATCCTAATCAGATGGGTTCACAGCCTATGAGCATTAATATCAATAAAGCCGGACTTCCACCCAAACTGTATATGTATTTTACAAGCGAAGGTATAGACAGCGATGTTGAAGCATACGTACTTATAAACGATAAACATCAGGTGGCCATAAAGAAAAACGGAAAACCCTCTCAAATTGGAAACAATATAGTTGAAGTTGATGCATCCTTTTTCAATGATGGCGAAAACAAGATTCAGTTTGCCTATAACAGCGATTTGGGTAACGGAGATGTTATCAGAGGTTGTGTCATTTACAGCATGGATTTGAGATAAACACTGATTCTTGTCAGGTTTAAAGGGTAAGAAAAAATTAAATTTGCAGAATATGAAAATCGAATTAAAACCGGATAGCAGCATACAGGAAATAAAAACCGTATTCCATTCTTTCTTTCCATATCTGAAACTCGAATTCTTCAGGGAATCACACAGGGTGTCTGCTGCCTCGGGCAAGGCGTCTATGTATGACAACAGTACCCTCTTATCTGAAATGTCTGAAAAAATCGGGAGCGGAAGTATCGAATTCACTGCGGCCACAACCGTCGGTTCGTTTGAACAACTGATGGATGTTCAGTTTGGTCTTCACGTTCAGGTGTTCCGCAAATCCGGAAATGTATATCTTGAAACAAGCAGTACAGACAGCTGGAGTCTTGGACAGCAAAATGCAGAAGGATTGGCCTCTTCAAAAGAACCCGCCGACGATCAGCCATTAGATCTCCTTGACAGGGATAAATGGGAATAAATTTAAGTTTTTCGGCAATTTTATAATCAGTATATCAATAGATTGTAAAATAAATATTTGTTTCATTCCACACAATGACTTCCGCTTGAATCTGAGTCTGTGTGTTAGGAACCCCGCTTAGTCGAAAAATTCGCGCTTTTTCTGCCAAACTGTCATGTATAACTATTATCTTTGCTCCCCCAATGCAGGAAATCCGTTATCCAGAAGCAATAGAACTAGATTTAACAACTCGGAGAAAAAAATTTTATATCGAGAGTTATGGTTGTGCGATGAATTTCAGCGACAGTGAAATTATCGGTTCAATCCTGAATGATAATGGTTATGATCATACAACAGACGAGTTTGCTGCCGATGTGGTTTTTCTGAACACCTGTGCTATCAGAGAAAATGCCGAAAAAACTATCAGAGACCGTCTGAAACAGCTAAGAAACAACAAGAAAAAAAATTCGGATCTGGTTATAGGCGTGCTGGGATGCATGGCTGAAAGACTTAAAACCAAATTGCTCGAAGAAGAGAAACTCGTGGATGTGGTAGCAGGTCCTGATTCGTACAGAGATCTGCCAAAACTGGTTGCCGAGGTTGAAGACGGCAACAAGGCCATCAATGTACTTCTAAGCCGTGAAGAGACTTACGCCGAGATTTCTCCAATGCGTCTCAACAGCAATGGAGTGTCTGCATTTATCAGCATCATGAGGGGTTGCGACAATATGTGTTCGTTTTGTGTAGTACCTTTTACCAGAGGACGAGAACGAAGCCGCGACCCTGAAAGTATAGTTGAAGAAGCCAGACAGCTGAGTGCAGCCGGATACAGGGAAATAACCCTATTGGGTCAAAACGTGGATAGTTATCTCTGGTTTGGAGGCGGGCCAAAAGTTGAGTTCAGAAATGCGGATGAAACTGTTAAAGCAAATGCAGTAAGTTTTGCCGGATTGCTCGAAAGAGTAGCGCTTGCAGTACCCTGCATGAGAATTAGATTCAGTACATCTCACCCAAAAGATATTTGCGACGATGTGCTTTACACCATAAAAAAGTACGACAATATTTGCAATTACATCCATCTTCCGGCACAAAGCGGCAACAGCAGAATTCTGGAAGCGATGAACAGAACATATACCCGCGAATGGTATCTGGATAAAGTGAAGCGCATCAGGGAAATTATACCCGGCTGCGGAATAAGCTGCGATATCATAGCGGGATTTTGCACTGAAACTGAAGAAGAGCACAGGGATACACTGAGTTTGATGGAGGAATCGCGATTCGATTTCAGCTATATGTACAAATACAGTGAAAGGCCCGGAACACTTGCCCAGAAGAAAATGAAGGATGATGTTCCCGAAGAGGTAAAATCTAGGCGACTTACTGAAATAATTGCACTGCAAAACAAACTGTCACTGGAGAACAACACACTTTATATCGGTAAAACTGTTAGTGTACTTGCTGATTCGTTCTCCAAAAAAAGCAAGGATGATCTGTCCGGCAGAAATGATCAGAACATCAAAGTGGTATTCCCGAAAGGCAACCACAATATTGGCGATATGGTTGAAGTGCTTGTTGAAAGGGTAAGTACCACAACACTTATCGGAAAAGCAATAAACTAATGGAATTACAGCAGATTAAAAACAGATTCGAAATTGTTGGAAATTCTCCGGCGCTTAATCATGCGCTGGAAACGGCCATAAAAGTGGCACCTACAGACATGAGCGTACTGATTACCGGTGAAAGCGGAGTAGGTAAGGAATCATTTTCAAAGATAATCCACGCGCTAAGCAACAGAAAACACGGAAATTTTATAGCAGTAAACTGCGGAGCTATACCAGAGGGTACCATTGATTCTGAATTATTCGGACACGAAAAAGGCTCGTTTACCGGTGCAACTGATGCGCGCAAGGGTTATTTCGAATCAGTAAATGGCGGTACTATTTTTCTTGACGAGGTAGGTGAGCTTCCGCTTGGCACCCAGGCCAGGCTTTTGAGAGTGCTGGAAAACGGAGAATTTATAAAAGTAGGGTCATCCAAGGTTCTTAAAACCAATGTAAGGGTTGTTGCAGCTACTAACCGCGACCTTCTTGAGCGCGCAGGCCAGGGAAAGTTCAGGGAAGACTTGTATTACAGGCTGGCTACGGTGCCCATCAGAGTGCCGAGACTCAGTGAACGCAAGGATGATATCAATCTTTTGTTCAGGAAATTTGCCACCGGTTTTGCAGAAAAGAATCATTCGCCTCTTGTTCAGCTCAATTCAGAAGCACAAAGTTTACTGGCCAATTATTCATGGCCCGGCAATATCCGTCAGCTCAAAAATATTACCGAACAGATTTGTGTGCTTGAAGCCGAGAACAGCCCTGTAAGCGCTGAGATTCTGAGAATGTACCTGCCACCTTCTGAAACACATCTACCGCTGGCATTCAATAATTCGGATGGCATGTCAGTTCAGGGAATGAGCGAACGGGATATCTTTTACAAGTTTCTGATTGAAATGAAAAAGGATGTCAGCGATTTGAAACGCATAGTAGTCGGGCTGGTTGAAAACAGCGGCAACCGTGAAGAGTTTATCAGAAACAACAAAGAAGACATCAATCACGTGCTTTATAACGAGAATTTTTATGAAGAACCATACGAAAAACCTGTTATAATACCGGGCACCGGCAATGTTCAGCCTATCATGCGCAACAATGTGATCGATGTTCAACCTGTGGATGAACAGGATGCGCAAAATCTGACCATAGCAGATCAGGAACTGGAAATGATAAGGAAGGCTCTGGTGAGGAATAAGGGTAAACGCAACAAAGCCGCCAGGGAATTGGGTATTTCGGAGCGCACATTGTACAGAAAAATAAAGCAGTATAAACTCGAATCAGTTTGATAAGATTCATATAGTAATACGGAGAATTGAGGAAAACAGGTCATATATTGTTCTTATTGTCACTGCTGCTTCTTGGTGGTTGCAAATCGTGTAAATACAGTTTGTCGGGTATCAATATTCCGGCTGATGTCAAGAACATAAGCATTCAGTATTTTGACAATAAGGCATCATATGTCAATCCGAGTCTTAGCCAGAAATTTACTGAACAATTAAAAGACAAATTTTTGCGTGAGACTTCTCTGGCTTTGGTTGGATCGGAAGGCGATTTCAGATTGTCGGGTTTTATCGTCGATTACAAAACCGAACCGGTTGCCAGTACAAGCAATACCGGCGCACTTAAAAACAGATTCAGCATGACGGTTAAGGCAATTTTTGAATGCCCAAAGCACAAGGAAATGAATTTCACCGAATCAATCACCAGATTTCAGGAATTCGATGCCAGTCAAAGCTTTCAATCGATCGAAAACAGACTTTCTGAAGAAGTCAGTGCACAGATAATCCAGGAAATATTTAACAAAGTGGCTTTAAAGTGGTAAAGTAATGAACCTGCAGCATCTGAACGATTTGTACCATGAGCGATTGCCGGTCGACCGCAATGATGCGGAAAACCTCAATCAACTTTGCAGGGACTACCCGTATTTCAGAAAACCATTTGTAATACTGGCAAAATACTACCACGATACAGGGCATTACAAGTTTGAAGATATGCTCAGACAGGCCGCTATAAGAGTTAAAGACAGAAAAGCCCTGTACGAATACATCCATGGTAAGGTAAGCGAAATACAAAGCGGAGATAAAAGGGAAATCAGCTTAATAAACGAAGTTCAGGAAATTACAGAGTCTGATACCGGATTGCAGTACGAAGAGACTGTAAACGAACAGGATTCAGGTATATCCAGGCCGGGGCTGTCAGATTTTCTTGAAGGGCTGGAAAATATTCAGGAGACACAAAGTCAGGAAATAATTCTAAGCCCCGATGAATCCGCCGATAACAATGACTCCATCATTGAAATTCCAGATGTGCAGGGAGAGAGGTTGCTCGCTGATGAGAAGGAATTTTCGGATACCGGGGCGCTAAAGGAAAATCCGTTTATTGATACCCTGATTGAGATTGAAGAAGATCATGAGGTCTTGCCCGAAACCGAAAAGCCATTTGTATTTGAATTTGAAAACAGATTCAAGGAACACGAAGAACTTGTTTTAAAACCTGAAAATATGGATATCATCGGAGAGGAGATAGAAACCGAGTTTACATTTTCAGGAAGCGGATTAAATATCATAAATGAGAAAAATGCAGATACTGATCAAAAGTCAATTGAAGCAATTGAACAAAACAAGGAAACTGCATCTGAACTTAATCTGAGAAAATATCCTGTTTATGACATCGAGAAACACCTTAATCAGGTTGATAATTCAAATTTAACTGAACATTCCGGCAGTGAAGGTAAAGTTGAAAAGAAAAGAGAAACTGCACATGAGGAAATGGACTTTTTCTCCTGGCTAAATTCTCCGGTTCACGAACATAAGTTGGAAGAAACGGTACCTGATACTGAAGAAGTAAGCGCACGGGAGGAAACGCTTGAAAGCAAAACAAAAGCGGATAAGGAGGGTAGTATAGACCTTATAGAGCGCTTTATTTCCATAAATCCTCAGATCAGCAGGCCAAGAAAGGAATTTTTCAATCCTGAAAATATGGCTAAAAGAAGTGAGGTACCCGACCTGGACTTTGTAACAGAGACACTTGCAGGTATTTATTACGAACAGGGAAATTTTGAACTGGCCATCAGGGCCTACGAAAAATTAAGTTTGCAAAATCCCCTGAAACAGGCGTACTTTGCAGACCTTATTGAAAAAATCAAACAAGAAAGGAAATAACTATGTTGAGTATAATATTAATAGTTGGAATAATTGCAGCGGCCCTGATGATAGTAATCGTGCTGGTTCAGAATCCTAAAGGTGGAGGACTTGCCGCTAATTTTTCTTCAAGCAACCAGATTTTCGGTGTTCAGAGAACAACTGAAGGAGTTGAAAAGTTAACCTGGATTTTCGCCGCAGTAATATTGCTGGTATCTCTGGCTGCCAGTTCATATAACGGACAAGGAAGTGCCACCGGTACAGAAGTTTCAGGTGATTCAAAAATGAAGGAACTTATGGAAGCTCCGGCTCCTAAGTCCAAAACACCTTCGAACGCTCCGGTTCCCAACAAATAATCGGTTTTTCTTTTTCTTAAGGAACAGCATAGACTATTCCCAGCTTGATGTTTTTATTAAACAGCTGTCCCCCGTGTATGCCCTTAGAATCAAAAGACTTGAAACTGAAGTCGGGTTGTACATTAATTCCGAATTTACCTTTCAGTAAAAAAGAAAAATTGTTTTGCATAAAGATATTCTTGCCATCTGAGCTCGCATTGTCTTTATTGGTATCGAACATATAATCATAACCTGCAAGCGTGGTATATGTTAACCAGTCTTTGAGCTTTATTTTGATACCAACTACGAAACCGATATTAAATGCGTCGATAATTTTTTCAGCTTTGGTTTGTGGCGAACTGTAAAATGTTCTTGAATCGAGATTGACACCAAGGCCAAGGCTGAAATCGTCCCCCTTGATAAAGTTCATACCGTAAGTAGCTGTAAAAACAGGTAAATCGAGACCCATGACTTTATTGGTATCGTTGAAATTGGCAGTGTCCTTTTCACCATTTAAGATGTATCTGAACAGCCAGGTGGCATCGGCTCTGAAAAAACTGGTTTCCTTGAATTTGATATAATTAAATGTCAACCCGGTTGTACTGACATTTTTACCCCTTTCTTTTATAGTCTGAGGTACGGCACCTGCCTGAAAGAAATTAAGCATGGTAATTCTCTCCTGGGCAAACACGCCGAGGCTTAAGCAGAGTAGTATAGCAGTCAGTGCAGAGCGTCTCATTTTTCAATAATTTGAAGCAAATATAGAAAATTTCAATAATTCACCGCAATACATCAAATGCGCTATAATAGTTTACATCAAATCGGCAATACAAAAACGACTGGAGATATCGGGTATGTTTCTAAGTTTCCATTCTGCCGGGAACCGGTTGTTAATTCTGTTACCGGCAAATTTGCCGAAGCCTAACGGTAAACTCCGGTGAGTGATGATTACATGTCCTTTATCTTTTCCACTATATGGGAGAGGATTTCTGTTCAGATATGAAAGTGCTGTTTCGATATCAGCCTCGTATTCGGGGTAATCACCTCTCTGAAGCAACAAAGAAAACGGCAGGTATTCTGATGGCTGAAAGTGTTTGTCTTTCAGCACACCGAGTATGGTTCCGGCGCTGTAACAATATATGCCCGACAGCGGCCCGCTAAGGAAGTTATGCAGTTCTGAATTTAAGGTAAGTATCTGGTCCTGAAAAGCAAAACAAGCTAAATCGCCCGGCAAAGCTCTCAGCCATTCTGAATTGGCTTTGAGGGGCTTCAGGTTCTTACTTACATACCGATTAGGATCTTCGCTACTTCCGCCTGTTTTTCTAAGCATGGAAATATAGAATCCTTCTCCTCTGAAGATGTGGGGATAACAATGAAATTCACTTGTTTTTTCACCGTTTAATTCAAAATAAGCTCTTTCAAATCCGGATGCGAGCAGCTGTTCAATTTGATTTTCATTTTCGCCCGGATTAAAAGTACAGGTACTGTATATGAGTATACCACCTGTTTTAAGACATTTAATTGCTGAATCAATGATGCGCTTTTGTCGCAATTCGCAGGTTTTTACATTTTCCGTACTCCATTCGTTTACAGCATCAGGGTCTTTGCGGAACAATCCTTCTCCGCTGCACGGTGCATCCAGAACTATGATATCAAAAACCTCTCCGCATCTGGCAAAATCAGATACATCTGCGCTGCAAATAATAGTATTTGAATAACCCTGTTTTCTGATATTTTCGGCCAGAATTCCTACCCGGCTTCTGATAACTTCATTACATACCAGTAAGTCATTACTTCCAAGCATTGATGCAATATGAGTAGATTTGCCTCCCGGAGCTGCACAAAGGTCAAGCACCTTTAACGGCCCCGTAATTAAATTCAATGCTGCATTAAATGCTTTTTCGAGCAGCATACTTGAGGCTTCCTGTACGTAGTAGGCGCCTCCGTGCCAGAAAGGATCTGAGGCAAATACAGGTCTTGTACTCAGATAATAAGCACTGTTGCACCAGTTGATTTTTTCGGCAAGTTTGAGTTCCGGGATTTTCGATTTGTTTATCCTGACCGAAACAGGTGCCTTATCATTTAAGGCGCTTTCAAATTCCGAATATTGTTCAGCACCTAATAGCCTGATCATTCTGGAAACAAATTCGGGATGCAGATTCATTTTTTAGTAAGTGTAATACCACCAAGTATCAAAATCATACCGCCGAACTGGAAAAAGCCTATGGGTTCATTGTCGATCATACCCCACATATAGGCAAATACAGGGATTAAGTATGTAACGGATGCAGCAAACAGAGCCGTAGTTTCTTTAACAAGCTGATTAAATACTATAAGTGAGACAGCAGATCCGATGACACCCAGAATAAAAATATAACCCAATGCCGGAAGAGCTGAGGCCTGAAGAGCAGTTTCAAATGTATTGTGGTAAATTCCGATAATAAGCGCAGGTACAGCAATGATAGTAAGCGGTACCATGCTGTTTACCAGAGGCGACAGATGATGCAGTTTCGATTTAATGATATTTACATTAATCCCGTATAACAAGGCTGCCAGTACTACTTTAAGACAAGGTAAAATGTATTCTGTTTGAAAACTGAGACTGCCCCCATTTTTAGAAACTATCAGAATCAGAGCACCTGCAAGACCTATCATTATTCCCAGAAATTGCCTGACAAGAAACAATTGTGAGAAGAGTACTACACCGAATATCAAGGCGAAAAAAGGCGTCATGGCATTAAGTGCTCCGGAAAGTGAACTGGGGATTTCTGAACCTGCACTTGCAAACAGATAAGCCGGAATAAAATTGCCTATAGTTCCCGAGATTGCCAGATAATACCAGTCTTTGCGGCTTAAGGTTTTATAAAACCTCATAAAAAAGAAGATCGCTACCGAACCTGCAAATACAAGTCTCAGCGAGGCCAGTTGCATAGGAGAAAACGACACCAGCCCGCGTTTCATCAGGATGAATGCACTTCCCCAGACAAAGCCAAGAAATAAAAGTATGATGACGGTCCGAAGTTCAAATTTCACGCCGCAAAAGTAATTCTTATAGCTTAAGTATTCAGCGTGTCAGAATAATATATTCGGATATCAGCTTATTCAGAAAGGCTTCTTTATCTGAAGGCGCGGATTTGAGTTCGAGTATTACACTCAGTTTTTCAATCATCCTGTCCATAGCAGATTCGTGTGCCTCATTGTTGTAAAGTCTTTTGCGGTAAACCAGATTTTTTATCAAAATGACATCTTTTTCTTCAAGTCGGGTTACCAGGGGAAATTCAAAATCGAAGTCTTCCCTGCGGCGTGTATTCAGTTTAAGTATATCATTCAGACTGAACCCGTAAGAACTTCTTTTCCTGATGATGCTGGTTCCTGCGATGATATCTCCAAGTCTTTGTCCGTTGCGGTTGCTTACAATAAGCATCATGGCCACGGTTCCAAGCGAAAGATAAATATCCAGTAATCTCATTGACCAGCGACTGAAATAGTCGTAAAACTGAAGTTCTTCGCCATTGGTTTTAATAACCTTGATACCCATGGCTTTCTTGCCCAGTGTTTGTCCGTTGCCCAATACTTCGCTGATCAGTGTGTAGAAACCCAGCCATACAAAAGCAAAGACTTCTATAACGAGTGTAATTGTTTTAAAAGAATCTATACTGTCTTCGTATGCAAACAGACTGCTTGCAAAGGCTATCATCACCAGCATCATGATGATAAAGTCTATGATATAGGCAAAAATACGCTGTCCCAGACCGGCAAGTTCATATTCGATCCTTACATTCTGAGCGGTATTGATTTCGATAGACTGCAATGTCCGTTTTCAATATTGTTCGTTTTCGTTAGGAAAGTCTTTCGACTTAACATCGCCGATATATGCTTCAACACTTCCTTTTATACTTTCGTAAAGATTGAGATAGCGACGCATGAATCTGGGCGAAAAGTCTTTATTTATACCGAGCATATCGTGCAAAACCAGCACCTGTCCGTCGACATCTCCTCCTGCGCCAATGCCTATTACCGGAATCTTGAGCATGGATGCCACTCTCGATGCAAGTTCGGCCGGAATTTTTTCGAGAACAAGTGCAAAGCAACCCGCCTCTTCAAGCAGTTTAGCGTCGCGGATCAGTTTATCGGCTTCTTCTTTCTCTACAGCCCTGACAGCATAGGTGCCAAATTTATAGATACTCTGCGGGGTAAGTCCAAGGTGGCCCATCACAGGAACACCTGCACTGATAATTCGTTTAACAGATTCACAAACTTCTTCTCCACCTTCAAGCTTGATGGCATGTGCCCCACTTTCTTTCATTATTCTTATACTGCTGTTAAGCGCTTCCTTGCTGTTACCCTGATACGATCCGAAAGGGAGGTCGACAACAACCAAAGCTCTTTTAACGGCCCTTATAACACTCGAAGCATGATAAATCATCTGATCGAGGGTAATAGGCAGGGTGGTTTCATGGCCTGCCATTACATTACTGGCGCTGTCTCCAACAAGTATAACATCAATACCGGCATCATCAATGATACGGGCAAGCGAGAAATCGTAGGCTGTAAGCATGGATACTTTTTCGCCTCTCTGCTTCATCTCTTCGAGCGTATGCACAGTAACGCGCTTGGCTGGTTTATTTGGAGTCACCGACATGGTTCAAACCTACAATTAAATTTTTAAAATATTATAAATTCTTCCAGCCCTGAGCAGTCAGTTTGTGCTTGATATTAGATTTGCTGATAAGATGCAGACCTTCGGTTTCTGCAACTGCATGACCGATAATACTCAGATCATTTTCCAGTTTCAGGACATCGTAGGCTGATTGGGGTACAGTAAATAAAAGTTCGTAATCCTCACCGCCATTGAGAACTGCAACGGTGGGATCTATACCCAGATCTATGGCACGCTGGTAGGCTATTGGGTCGAGGGGCAGTTTGTCTTCGTAAATGGTAAATCCGACCTTGCTCTGTGCTGCAATATGGTGAACTTCGCTTGAGAGTCCGTCGCTGATATCAATCATCGAGGTAGGCACGATGTTGAGGCTTTCCAGTATCGCTACTATGTCAATTCTGGCTTCCGGTTTAAGTTGTCTTTGTATCAGATAATCGTTGCCTTCGAGGTCAGGTTGAAAATCCGGTCTTTCCATAAAGATCCGCTTTTCTCTTTCCAGAATATGTAAACCAAGATAGGCCGCACCGAGATCTCCGCTTACAACCAGCAAATCGCCTTCCTTACAACCACTTCTGTAGGTAACTTTATCCTTGTCAACTTCGCCGTAACAGGCTATACTGATGATTAATCCCTTAGAACTCGAGCAGGTATCACCTCCAACCAGATCCACTTTATATAAATTACAGGCAGCCAGAATACCTACATATAATTCTTCTATTGCTTCCAGAGAAAAACGGTTGCTCAAACCCAGACTAACGGTAAGGTGAGTGGCTTTGCCGTTCATAGCGGCAATATCGCTTATATTGCTGACAACAGCCTTGTATCCCAAGTGTTTTAGTGGTGTATATGTAAGGTCGAAATGCGAGCCTTCTATCAGCATATCGGTACTCAGCAACCTGTATGAGGTGCCGGCATCTATTACAGCCGCATCATCTCCTATTCCTTTAACAGTAGCGCTGTTCCAGGTCTTTACATTTTTAGCCAGATGATTAATCAGACCAAATTCTCCAAGTTCGCTTAATTCGGTTCTGCCGTTGTTATCAAACATGGCACAAAACTAAGCAAATTAAGGGAAATGCAGGAGAGTTGTCAGTAGCTGACGGGGATAAATTACATCACGCTGACGGGAAGATTGCAGGTATAGTAAACGACACCAGGAGAGCACTGACCATTTTTCACATCTTTCTGATATTTGATTGTGAAATTCATGTTGTCACTTCCTGTATTCCCTGTGGTAATAAGGTCGTTTACAAGTCCAATCGGAAGTGTTCCGTCTGAATCCTGTGCGCTGACAGATATACCAAGCGGATTGCTGATGCACAATTTATAATCGCGACCGTAGGTTTTGATTTTGTTGTGCAGATACACCACTTTAGAGGGATTTGTTGCGTCTTCAATAAAGAAAGTAATTCTGTAGGTAGCGTTGGTTTTCAATGTTACACCACCGATATTGGCCGGTTTTGGTCCCGGGCCATCCGGATCGTCATAACTGCCAACTTCAGCCATTGAATCTGCTGTGTTGGTGAAAAAAACCATAAATGAGGTCACTGTGTCCTGAGGACCTGCTGGCAGATTTACTGCGGGTGTTTCAGAACTTGTTTCTTCTTTGCTGCACGATGAGAATGATACGGCAAGGCCGAGGATGATCGCTGGGATCAGGCTGATTCTTTGCATATTTGTGTTATAAATTGTGCAAATTTATCCAAAAATAATGCCATAAGCTATACAGACTATAAAGATTGATTTATCAATCAGGTGATAAAGTAAAGAAATTGAGGAATATAAGGGGTCTGAAAAAACAGAATTATTCTGCCTCGGCTTCTACAGATTCTACCTGAGGAACCATTCTTTTCAGCAGATTTTCTATGCCTGCCTTTAAGGTAAAGGTAGAAGAGGGGCATCCGCTGCAGCTTCCTTTCATGACCACAGTCACAATACCATCTTTAAAAGATTTGAAACTGATGGCGCCGCCGTCCATTTCTACAGCAGGTTTAACATGATCGTCGAGTAGTCTTTTGATTTTAGTTTCAATTTCACTTTCCTCTTCAGGTGTAAGTGATTTGTTAAGACTGATAATTTCTTTACCGCTTTCGATGTAGTTTTTAATAAATTCTCTTACCACCGGTAAATGTTCGGCCCACTGTTCATCAGGGAGTTTGGTAATGGAAATAAAATTATTCATTATAAATACCCCGTTGGCAAACTTGAACTGATCAAATATTTCAACGGCCAGTGGTGAATTGCTTTCTGCCTTTTCGCGTGTTCTGTAGTCGGCACTGTCATTAGGCAATATCATCTTGCTGACTACGAATTTCATACTGTCCGGATTCGGAGTAGCTTCTGCATATACGGTTACGAAATCGCTCATAAAGTTCTTATTTAGAATTATTCTACAAAACTAAGCATAAGATTTGGAAATCCGTATAAGTATTAGCTATACTGAACATGTATTTTGTTTATTCTACATTTAAACACACCGATTTCCGGATTTTTTGCATTCCCGAAAGACAACCTTCAAATATTTTAAAGGTCAAAGGGGTATGAAAATTCTAATTTTATTGTCTCTTGTATTCTGCTCATTCGCTGTGAATGCTCAGAAAAACTGCAACAGAATAACTCAAAACTATACGCCTCTATGCGATCTGGGAAGCGACAGTTTTATGGGATTTACAGGAGGTTTATATCCGGACGGAAAAAATAAACCGCAGGGCAATTATAAGCTGGATATTGATCAGAGAGCCGCCATGATTGAACCTCTCGACAGCAACGGATTAGCCTCTGCAGATGGAAAAATTGTAATGATAGGGGTGGGGGCTTCCAATCCAAGGACTGAATTTGCCGCATTTCAGAATTTACTCGACAGTTTTAAGAACAGGAATCCGTATTTGTATACTGTGAACACATGTCAAGGCGGACAGGGTGTTCAGAAAATGAATAATCCGGCGGACAACTACTGGAAACTGGCGGATAATATTTTTGATTCTGTGAAAGTGCATCCTTTGCAGGTTCAGGTTGCATGGATAGAAACTGAAAACACGCAGAAAGGGGATAGTACATTTCCTTCGGCACCCATATCGCTTATAAATGATCTGAAAATTCTGCTTCAGACGCTTAAACAGAAATATCCCAATCTCAGGTTGTGCTATCTGAGTGCCAGAGCATATTCAGGCTGGGCGAGCAGTTCGCTGGGCAAAGGACTTGAACATCCGCGCGATTATTACAACGGGTGGGCGTGTAAATGGCTGATTGACAGTGCAGCTGCAGGTAAAGACGGATTTATCTATAAGGGAAACGGCGCTCAGATTGCGCTGCCATTGTATTCCACCTATATGTGGACCAATAGAGGTGATACCCGCCTGGATGGATTTTCTGTCGATTGCAACACGGATATCGGCAACGACGGCCTTCACCTGAGTGCCGCCGGAGAAATGAAGCTGGGAGCACAGATTTTAAGTTTCTTTGCGGGTGACAGCAGCAGTGTGCCCTGGTTTCTTGCTTCAAAAACCAGCTCAGTTATTCCTAAGATAGTCAAAGGCGGATTTAATATATATCCAAATCCGGCTGTTTCGCTGATCAACATTGAAAATACGAATAAGGACGGTGGAGAATTCAGTCTTGAAATCCTTAATTCACAGTTGCAGATTGTATTAAAAGCCGCTTCCATGAACGGCATAATCATCTCAGACATTTCTTTTCTGCCCGACGGAGTATATTGCGTTTCTGTTAATGATAACGGTATTGTTAGCTATTACAGTCTCATAATCCGTAAGGGATAAGCTGTTATTTGTGTTAACAGGGATCTCAGATCTCTGCTACCAGAGCAGTGCGAGTGCTTCTTTAGTTCGGCCTTCTGCAAGAAGTTTTTTAGCCGTCTGAAACTTATCGCTGCCCGCGAATTCGAGTTTTACAGATTGCATCCATTCCTCGTCAGGCATTTCTTCAATATTGCCCAGTTTACCCAGATCGTTACCGCTAAGCAAATGACTGAGACGAATGTGTTCGGGTAGTGAATCCACCCCGATTCCACAATTGGTAAGTGGTTTTACAAGTTCGAAAAGTGCATCACCGTGAGCCCTGCAATACCAGTCGCCACCCATACGTGCAACCAGATCAATTTTGCGCTGGTCTATCTGTCCGTGTTCGTTGAGTTTGCTTTCATCAATATGAAGTTTAAGCACTTTGCAAATGATCAGATTTCCTGCGCCACCGTTTTCACCGAGTTCTATAACCTGTATCACTTCGCATTCGAGCTGCACCGGACTCTCCTTGACGCGCGCGGGTTTGACTAGGTCTGAATCAAGGGGAGTAAAGCCGGTTTTCACAAATTCATCGACTCCTTTCGGATATGGCGAACTTGCCAGTGACATCTGATGAACCATTTCGTAATTGACGACATTGATTACCACCTGAGGTACTTCTTTTACATTGTCATAAGTGTGTTTACTTTCTCCTGTTCTGCCGCTTCTCGCCGGAGAAAAAACCAGCACAGGCGGATTGGCACTGAACACATTGAAAAAACTAAAAGGAGCGAGATTTCTTCTCCCTTCACTGTCGACAGTGCTGGCGAAACAGATGGGCCGTGGACCAATACTTCCAAGCAGCAACTGATGCAGTTTTGGTACCGTTAGTTCGGAGGGTAAGACAGAAAGCATGAGGCAAATTTAAGCTTTTGTTGAATAATCAGATTCGTACAGTTAGTATAGAAAATACTTATTTCAAGATCATGGTTCTGCTCACGCCGGCAAAACCTAAATGCGTATCTTTGCAGGTCTTAAATGGCTAAAGTTGTAGTTGGATTGAGCGGAGGCGTCGATTCGTCGGTAGCGGCATACCTTCTTAAGAAAGAAGGTCATGAAGTTATTGGTATGTTTATGAAGAACTGGCACGATACTTCGGTAACCATCAGCGACGAGTGTCCCTGGATAGACGACAGCAACGATGCCATGCTGCTTGCCGAAAGTTTGGGCATACCGTTTCAGACAATCGATTTGAGCGAAACATACAAAAAACGCATAGTGGATTATATGTTCAGTGAATACGAGGCCGGACGAACACCTAATCCCGATGTGCTTTGCAACCGCGAAATCAAATTTGATGTTTTTCTCAAAGCAGCCTTGCAGCTGGGCGCAGATTATGTGGCGACCGGCCATTATTGCAGAAAGGATGAAATAGAAACGGATGATGGCAAAATTTACCGATTACTTGCAGGTAAGGACGGCAATAAAGACCAGAGTTATTTTTTGTGTCAGGTAAGTCAGGAGCAGCTTGCAAAGGCATTGTTTCCAATCGGTCATCTGACTAAATCCGAAGTCAGAACGATTGCAGCCGGAGCGGGGCTTGCAACAGCAGAAAAAAAAGATTCTCAGGGATTGTGTTTTATCGGCAAAGTAAGATTGCCTGATTTTCTGCAACAGGAATTGAAACCCAAAAAGGGCGACATAATTGAGATAGACAGAAATTCAGCGTTGTTTAATCAAACTGTTTCGGGAAGTGGAAACAGTGCGTCGGAAACAGTTCCCGAATCTCTTTGCAAAGCCGTTGTATACAAACCGGAAGATGGAATAAAAGCCGGAGAGCACAACGGCGCACATTATTTCACCATCGGGCAGAGAAAAGGTCTGAACATAGGAGGAAAAGCCGAGGGTATGTTTGTCCTGGCAACAGATACTAAAACCAATACTATTTATGTAGGTATGGGAGAAGACCATCCGGGACTGCTCAGAAAAGGCTTGTTTATTCCCGAAAAAGATATTCACTGGATAAGACAGGACCTGGAAATGAAAACAGGAGAGTCAAGAGAATACATGGTAAGAATCCGCTATCGTCAGGCCCTTGTTAAAGCAAGCTTATTCCGCAAAGCGGAGGGTATTTATATTGTTTTTGACAAACCTGCAAAAGCAATTGCTGCAGGGCAGTTTGCAGCCTGGTATACGGGTGAGGAACTTATTGGCAGCGGCGTGATTGCCTGATTAATTACAAGTGATTTCTTATTAAAATAGGAAAGCTCCCTCTTACAGGAGCTTTCTCAATAATTTGATTTAAATAATTTATTTTATTCGCAGGCTTTCTTTACAAATTCCTCCCACTGGTCGTCGGGAACGTAAACCAGTTTTGGTGTTTTCCAGTTGCCGGTGAGGAAATTGGTTTTAAGTTCACTGCCTTTGCCAATCCAGGCGTAGCGTTTACCATCAACCACTACATAAGCCATGAAAATATGATCTTTGTATTGTTTCTTTTCCTTTTTGCCGATTTTAGGTTGATTGAAACTGTGCTTTCCTTTATTGGCCAGGAATTTGGCAGTAGAAGTTTTATTTTCGTCTTTAGAGCCGTATACCAGCATGACATTATTGAATTTCTTAGTCTTTACTTTAACTAATTTCTTAGGTGCGGCTTCCTGATCATCACTGTCCTCAGTTTTATCTTTATCCTTGCTTCCTTTTTCCAGAGGAGTTAGTTCAAGCAGGGTGTAAAAACCGGTAAACGGTGCTTCGAACACCCAGTAATCGCAGTTTACCAGTCCCTGACATGCATCACTGAAAACGATTTTGGTTGTCCAGTCGAGGTAGTTGTCCTTTTTGGTTTCTGCAGGTAAAATAGCGTATTGTTTTCCTTCGTGAGCAGGGAATTTGCTTTTGGGAATCAGAATCAGCACTTTGGTTTTCTTGACCATTATCATATCCGCCGTGTCATTTTTCTGAGACACATTAAAGTCAATAAACTTGACTATCTCTCGCGAGAATTTAGGAATCTGAGGCACGTCTCCTACACCCGGGAGCAAGAATCCATTGCAAAAATTAAGGAAAGTTTCGGGGTACAAGTCGTCGAGGACTTCAAAATAAGCTTTTGAAGCATCTACTTTTTTGAAGCAGCCTTCGTTGATGATTACGATAGATTTATCGCTGCCAAATTTAGCGTAAGGGTCGCTGTTTTCGGGCGTTTCGAGTCCGCCAAACGGATCGGCATTGCAATAGCCGCATGGAGGTTTCTGCCCCATATTGCACCATACATTAAAATCAATCTGATTAAAGGAAACGGTTTTGCAATCCTGTTCAGCTGATTTAAATGCAGTTCTGGTATCGGCAACTTTTATTGATGATTCGGGCTTCCAGGTAATCGCTTTGGCTTTCTCTTCGACACCTTTATAATAACTGTATCCTGTTTGATTGTTTGCCATGGGTACGCTTACTTCTATGGGCAACACACCTTTGACAGGTTTTCCCTTATAAGTCGCCACTACTTTAAACATTCCACCACTTAACAGTTTATTTCCCTCGTTGTCGAAATTACTCAGATTGTATTTTTTCATATCATCTGCATTTTCAACGTAAATGATACTAAAGTTCAATTCATCGTTATTGTAATTTTCGAAAGTGTTTGCTCTTACCTTGACGGTGACGCAGCCTGATTTGATAATGGTGTCGCGGTCGGGACGAGCCATGTACATCACAATGTCTACACGGCGCATTTCGCTCAGATCAGATTCCTTGCCGCTGACTTTTTCGCCGAAGAATGCAGATGCAAATTTGACTTTGTACTGCATCAGATTTTTTCCGGTGATGTAATTTGAAACTGTATCGGTACGCCTGTTGGATAATTCCATATTGGCCTCGGCGCCACCTGTTGTATCGGCATAACCGTTTACCTGTATTCGTCTTACATTCGGAGATGTCTTGAGCAGGGCCACAACCGAATCAAGTACTTTGTAACCCTCAGGTTTGATTTTGGCCTGGTTGACGTCAAAATACACGCTGTATTTTTGCTGAATACTGTAGGTACCTTCAGGTTTTACTGATCCTGTTTTAGCAGCAGGTTTTCTGGTTTGTGAAAATGCGGTAGTTAAACAAAAAGCAAATAAGACCATCGCTGCGGTCTTTAGGAAATTGAGATTTTTCATGCCATGCAAAAATATTAAAAATCAACGGCATTTTAAAGCTTGCACAGAATTTTAAATGATGCGGAACACTTTGTAAAATAAATGTTTAGTATTAATTACCTGCATATTTAAAACATCGAAATCTAACGATTAAAAATCATTGAATAAATCAAGTTATTAGAAATCAATAAACTTGACTTAATTTGTATGGTTTGTGAAATAATAAAATTATACCTGAAGCCAGTAAAATAGAATTTTTTTCTAATGCAGGATTAGTCACAGGTTAATTAATCCATTGACTTTATCGATATTTAACGCTGTAAAAAAGCCCTCTTTCTATAGGATTTAATGCGTGAAAATAAATTTACGCTGATAAAAATTATTCATGAAAATCAAACACAGACAATTTTGACAGCAAAAAATTATGGCAACAAGCGGCCATACATCCTTGGAAACGGAATACTTTCTCTGACGTGTTTAAGTTTACACAACCAGGTTACCAGTCTTTCCAGACCTAGCCCAAAGCCTGCATGCGGAACGCTTCCGTATCTTCTCAGATCGAGATACCATTCAAAATCCTGCATCGGCAATTCGTGTTCAATTATTTTTTCCCTCAGTTTTTGTTCATCGGTTTCACGTTCTCCACCGCCGACAATTTCGCCGTATCCTTCAGGAGCGAGCACATCAACACCGCGTGCAAAACGGGGATCTTCAGGATTTCGTTTCAGGTAAAAAGCTTTAACGGCATGCGGCCAGTCGTATACCATCACCGGAACATCGAACAGGCGCGTAATAACTGTTTCATCGCTGCCTCCCAAATCGTTTCCGTATTCGAAATTGCGGGCGCTCTGTATCCACTGGGGTATGTTGCGTTGCTGTTCTTCCAGTTCTTTCAGATCGTTTTTCAGAGTAGCCACTTTATTCTGGTTGAAATTGATTTCTCCTTTTTTCATTCCGGGCTCGGCAAGCTTTGCTTCGCGTTCGGCAATTTCTTTTGTGACGGCGGCAATTTCGGCTTCCACTTTTGCCAGTTCTGTTTCAAGAGAAGTAATGCTGTTCTGACCGTTTACATCTTTTTCTCCTTTGATAATAGCAACTGCTTCGTCGTATGTAAGACGCGGAAAAGGTTTAAGACTGCTTTCGAGAATTGAGGTATCCCTGTCTATCAGTTTGAGTTCGCTCCGGCAATTGTCGAGAACAGCCTTGATGACATATTTCAGAAAGCTTTCAATCAGATCCATGTTCTGATGAATGTCATAAAATGCTATTTCGGGTTCAATCATCCAGAATTCGGACAGATGCCGGCGGGTTTTGCTTTTTTCGGCCCTGAAAGTGGGTCCGAAAGTATAAATCTTTCCGAATGCCATTGCCATTGCTTCACCGTAAAGTTGTCCGCTTTGACTCAGGTATGCCGGATCGCCGTAGAAATCGGTTTCAAACAGGTTGGTAGTTCCTTCGCAGGCATTGCCGGTAAAAACAGGCGCGTCCATTTGAACAAAACCTTCTTTTTGAAAAAACTGATGAATACTGTAAATGATGGTGTTTCTGATACGAAGAATGGCCCACTGCCTCTGACTGCGGAGCCAAAGGTGGCGTTTGTCCATCAGAAAATCTATACCGTGCTCTTTTTTAGCTATCGGATATTCTTCAGCAATTTGTATAATTTCAAGTTTACTGACATGAACCTCAAAACCGCCTATCTGACGTTCATCTTTTACAACATTTCCGTGAATTTCGACAGCACTTTCAAGACTTAGTTTTCCGGCATTTTCGAATTCTACGGCACTTATTTTACTTGCATCTGCAATGCACTGACAGACGCCGCTGCCATCCCTCAGATTAATAAACACAAGTCCTTTACTGTCTCTCCTGTTAGCCACCCATCCTTTCAGAATGACTTCTTTCCCTTCAAATTGCGATAAATCCCTGATGTACATTTTTAATGTTTTCTTTTAAATAAACTGCAAAATTAGTTTACTTTGCACATAAATTCAGTATTGAAAAGAAAATTTCCCGATGCTCAAACAATCACTTAGTCAGAAGCTTTTACAAAAACTGTCGCCTCAGCAGATTCAGTTTATAAAACTGTTGCAGATGACTACGGCTGATTTTGAAGAAAGAGTAGAGCAGGAGCTGCTCGACAATCCGGCCCTTGAGAAAAGTGATGACGACCCCGATGCCAGCAACTTTACTGCTACCGAAACCAAAAAGGATGAGTTCAACAATGAGGAATCGATGAACGACGACTATAACAGTGCTGATACATTCGACAACGATGATTTCAATGTTTCGGAATTTCTGAGCGGCGACGACAACAACGCCACATTCAAGATGACCGACGATTACGGTGATGAAGAGCAAAAGGAAATGCCCATCGCCTATCAGCAAAGTTTCTACGATTTTCTGGTTGATCAGGTTCACGCCAATTTTGAAGAAGGAGAAGATCTGCAGCTTGCCATGCACATAGTTGGGAATATTGAGGAAGATGGTTATCTGAGAAGGGAACTGTCTGCAATTGTCAATGACCTTGCCTTTACAGAAAACATCAGCACATCAGAAGATCACCTGGAGAGAATACTGACCAAAATTCAGAATTTTGATCCTCCGGGTATTGGTGCCCGCAACCTGCAGGAGTGTCTTTTATTGCAGTTGTATAAAAAAGATTACGGCGGAAACAAATCACTTGATCTGGCCGAGCGCATCATTTCCGATCACATGGAAGCTTTTGTAAAGAAGCATTACGACAAGATTAAAAGCGCACTTAAAATAAATGATCAGGATCTGAAGGGCGCTTTAAAAGAAATTACAAGACTAAACCCCAAACCGGGACAATCGCAATCTCAGTCCGTTTCGCAGTATATCATTCCCGATTTTACGGTAGTAAATGAGGACGGTACACTCAGGGTTATTTTGAATTCAAGAAATGCTCCTGAATTAAAACTCAGTCATTCATACAGCGAGACACTTCAGGCTTACGATAAGGATGCCGGCAAAGACAAGAACCTTAAAGACGCTGTACAGTATATCAAACAGAAACTGGATGGGGCCAAATGGTTTATAGACAGTGTCAAGCAAAGACAGCATACCCTGCAATTAACGATGACTGCCATCGTACAGGCACAGCGGGATTTTTTCCTTTACGGTGATGAGACCTCGCTGAAGCCTATGATTTTAAAAGATATTGCCGATAAGATTCAAATGGATATTTCAACGATTTCGCGTGTTGCCAACAGCAAATATGTGCAGACCGATTTTGGCATTTATCCATTAAAATATTTTTTCAGCGAAGGAATTGTCAATGAAAGCGGTGAAGAAGTCAGCAACAGGGAAGTTAAAAAAATCCTCAGCGATGCCATAGACGGCGAAAGCAAGAAAAAACCGCTTACAGACGAAGCCCTTATGGACTTGCTCAAAGACAAGGGTTATAATATTGCCAGAAGAACTGTTGCCAAATACAGAGAGCAGCTCAATATTCCCGTAGCAAGACTTAGAAAGGAACTCTGAACCGGAGTCTTCTTAAACTATAATTCAAAAACACTATATGCCAATCAGAGTAGTAAAAGACGATGACAGTCCCTCACAACCCGATTTACCATCAGGAAGAGGCGGACGAGGCGGGTCGGGTGGATTCAATCTCGGTTCGCTCTTACCCGTTCTGATCGGTCTTTTTTCGAAGCGGCCAAAGTTGTTGATACTTCTGATAATTGCAGCAGCCGTTTTTTATTTCTTGAAGGGCGGTTTCAACAACGGGAATATTGTTCAGGCGGTTCAGAGCAATCTAAGCAGGGGTGCTGAACTGGATCCTCAGAAGTTTGATGAAACAGAAGTCTTTGAATCGCTCGATGATGAAGTAAATTTATTGCCCGAAAGAGTTAGTCTGGAGGCTTATTGTCCGCCGAGACTTAATCAGGGGCAGCAGGGCAGTTGTGTGGCCTGGAGTCATGCTTATGCAGCAAGATCTATTATGCATGCTCTGCAAACCGGTGCAAGACCGGAAGACTGCACTTTCAGTCCCTCTTTTTTATACAATCAAATCAGTCTGGAAGGCTGTCAGGGTTCGTACATACCACTTGCCATGGAGAAGATGAGCGAACAGGGGCTGGTGCCGTTTGAAGATTTTCCTTACGACGAAAGTGATTGCAGCCGAAAGCCCGGAGAACAGCTGAAGCAAAAAGCTGCTGCATTTAAGATTAAAGGTTTTCAGCGATTGACATACGGAGATGAAAGTGGTTTCAACAACGAGAGAATTAATCTAAGAGCCATCAGGCAAAATCTCGCCCAGAATGCACCTGTGACAATCGGCATGATGGTTGGCGGAACATTTATGAGTGATATGAGCGGACGTGATGTCTGGATACCTGATGAATCCGACTATGATATGCAGAGGTTCGGCGGCCATGCCATGTGTGTTATCGGATACGACGATTACAAGGAAGGCGGCGCTTTTCAGATAATGAACAGCTGGGGACCTGAGTGGGGTAAGAACGGAATTGCCTGGGTGAGATACAAGGATTTTGAATTCTTTACGCGTGAGGCTTATGGACTTTATCCGATGGGGAAAACCGGAGACAAGAAATTTGAAGCAGGACATCTTCAGGCCGGTTTCGGATTATGGGATGCCGAAAACAAAACCGAAATTCCGCTTGTCAAAACCGGCAATATGAGGTTCAGGTCTGAATCAACACTTAAGAAAGGTCTGTCAAAATTTAAAATTAAAGTTAGCAATGATGCGGAGTGCTATACTTATGTATACGGACTTGAAACGGATAATACCGTCTCGGCGCTTTTTCCATATACACTCAAGCATTCGCCTTACTGCCGCATCATGGGAACCAGATTATTTCCGAAGGATCACAGCCTGCAGCCCGACGAAACAGGCACTTTAGACGAGTTTGTGATAATTGTGAGCAAACAGCCGATAGATTACATTGCATGCAAGACACGCATGAGTTCGGCCTCAGGTAGTCTGGAACAAAAAATTAAAACTGTATTCGGAAAGTTTGTGGCTGATGTTAATTTTACAACGGGCAATGGTCTGAACTTTGAAATTGACAATGCAGCAGCAAATACAATAGTTGCCATGATAATAGAAATACCAAAACAATAAAAAATCAAACAGAATATGTTGTCCAAAAAAATTGAAAAAGCACTTAACGGCCAGATAGAGCTCGAAGCACAATCTTCAAATTACTATCTTGCCATGGCATCCTGGGCTGAAGCCGAGGGTCTGAACGGAGCCGCAGAGTTTCTTTATACACACAGTGATGAAGAAAGAGTGCACATGGTTAAACTCGTAAGATTCATAAACGAAAGAGGCGGTAAAGCAATTGTTCCCGCGCTAAAAGAACCGGCATCGCGTTTCAAATCTCTTACAGAAGTATTTGATATCATACTTAAACATGAAATTATGGTGACCTCCGAAATCAATAAGGTTGTAGATATCTGCCTTTCTGAAAAGGATTATACCACTCACAATTTTATGCAGTGGTATGTTGCCGAACAGCTTGAAGAAGAAGCGCTGGCCAAGCATTATGTCGACAAACTGAGACTGATAGGAGGCGACAAGGGCAATATGTACCTTTTCGACAGGGAACTCAGCACGGCAGCGGCTACCAAACCTGCACCAAAAGGCAAGTAAACTGTATTTTTCATGTACAGAAAAGGTATTATCATCTATTTGGTTTTTGTTGCCGGAATCATATCCTGCAGCAAGAAGAAACTGGAGGAGAAAGCATACGAACCATCTGTCATGAACAAGTTTTTTGAGGATTATATTCTCAATAAGGACATCAGTGTGTCAATAGCTAAATATGAAGGCAGGGACACGAGTGCGATGTATGCGGGTTACAGTTTCAAACTGCTCAGGAATACTTATTATGACGGTCCTTTTGAAGCGCGTGTCAATGGTGTCTTATACACCGGCACCTGGCAATGCAACGAAGATTACAGCAAGCTTACATTGAACATAAGCGGAACCGGTGCGCTCGACTGGGTAAAATTAAACTGGAAGTATTGAAGCTATCTCAAATGTACCTGTTTCGTATTTTCGGCATCTTTTTCATTTATCCTTCGTTACTCTCATTACCCAGACTTACTTCCGGTATGGGTTACTTCGAGTGCCTCGTCTAAATGAAAAATACTTGAAAATCCGCTAAAATCTACTTTTGAGATAGCTTCTTAAAGCAAGTCCACGAGCAGCCTCGAACTGATTCCCTGGTTTAATACCGACGGCGACAGATACCTTAAGTTCGTAAAGTAGTATATTCCCTGCTTAGGTAAAGGTATTAGTTTAATGCAAATACCGTTTAAAGAATCTGAGCGCTGTGTGCTTTGGTGTCGACCTTTTCAATAATCTCTTCTATTTTGCCTTTTTCGTCAATTATAAAAGAGGTTCTGATTACACCCATATACTTGCGTCCGAACAGAGTTTTTTCGCCCCAGACGCCAAATTTTCCGGCAATCTTATTATCTGTATCTGCCAGCAAATCAAATGGAAGTTTATATTTGGCTATAAATTTCTTATGTCTGATTTCACTATCCGGACTAACGCCCAGCAGTGCATATCCGGCTTTGAGAAACTTTTTGTAATTATCTCTCAGGTCGCATGCCTCGGCAGTACA
>CAZRKA010000002.1:0-30269 GCA_964600345.1 uncultured Chitinophaga sp.
CTGATATAGCCTACAGAATCAGGTTTGTAGATGCCACCTTTCCAGTTTGGGGTGGTACAGCCGCACGAAGCCTGCACATTTACGAGAGTTATATCCCTGTTGCCCACATTTTTGAACTGAAATGCGTGCATAGGCGGGTTGTTTAATTTGACGTAACCGAAATCGTATTCTATCTCCTTAAACTGAACAAACTCCGGATTCATGGCCGAACCGGGGGCTACCTGTGGCATTAATCCGGGTACTGCTGTCTGTGCCTGCGCCATAAGCGGCAGTATTGCAAAGAAAAGTAATGTGCTTAGTATAATATTTTTCATATATGCCTGTGATTTGAATTGCAGATTCAAAAACTGTACCAATATTAATATAATTGGTTTGAACTCTGTGCTTTTACAAAAATTGAATGTAGATTTGAAGCATTGAAGCATTTTGTTAAACCAAAGAAACATCTCGGACAGCATTTCCTGAATGACAAGGAAATAGCATCCGGGGTTGCCTCTCTTTTCAGAAATTCGGAACCGGAACTTCCGGTTCTTGAAATAGGGCCCGGAACAGGGGTACTGACAGAATTTCTTCTCGAATATTACAAAGATGTGTCTGCATTAGAGATAGACAGTGAATCGGTTCGTTATTTGAAAGAAAATCTGGTTCCTAAAGGATTGAAACTGATGGAAGGTGATTTTCTGGACAGCAGACTGGATGCAGGACTATTTGAAAAGGATATTTATATCATAGGAAATTTCCCTTATAACATAAGTTCGCAGATTGTTTTCCGCGTGTTAGACCATATTCAGTCTGTAAAAGGTTTCGGAGGAATGTTTCAGAAGGAAGTGGCCGAAAGACTTGTTGCCGGTCCCGGTTCAAAAACTTATGGCATTCTCAGTGTATTTCTGAATACATTCTACAAAACCACCTACGAATTCACTGTCGGTCCTGAAAAGTTTACCCCACCTCCAAAAGTACATACAGGTGTAATCAAGTGCTGCAGAATTGAAGGTTATACCCTTCCGTGTTCAAGAACTTTGTTTTTCGATGTGGTAAAGACGGCCTTCAATCAGAGACGCAAAACTCTGCGAAATGCATTACATAAATTTAATCTGCAGGAAAGCCATGAATTTGCTAAATTGCGGGCCGAACAACTAAGCCCGCAGGATTTTATTAAGCTTACTCAGTACCTGGACGAGAAAGGATGAGCACTCAGACCCAGATATCGGAAAAACAGTTATTGCTGGATATTCAGCCCCTGATTCAGAACGGAGAGTCTGAATTGGTGAGAGATATGCTCGGAAATTATCGACCTGAAGATATTGCAGATATATTCTGGGATCTTGAGATGGATGAAGCCAAATTCATCATAAAGGTAGTCGAAAAGGAAAAAGCTGTTGAATTGATCCGTTCGCTGGACCCCGAAATTCAGGAAAGATTTTTTAAAGGGTATGAAGCAAGAGAAATAGCAGATGATGTAGTCGCTTATCTGGACTCTGACGATTCTGTCGATATTCTGAATTTACTGCCGACCAGAAAAGCCGAGGAAGTTCTTTCGCATCTCGATGATCAGGACTATGCCAAGAGTCTCGCTTCTATGCTTCATTATGACGATGATATTGCCGGCGGACTTATGGCAAAAGAGCTTGTGAGGGTTAAACACAACTGGACAGTCAGTCAGTGTATAGAAGAAATCAGAAAACAGGCGGAAGAAGTTGATTCGGTGCACGCAGTATACGTTGTTGATGAGAAAGATTTTTTGAAAGGGGTAGTATCTCTAAAGGATATTGTTTTGTCAAAAGCACATACCTCTGTCATCGAAATTACCAATACCGAATTAATTTCGGTCAATGCCTATGCCACCGGTGAGGAAGTTGCCCGATTGATGAATAAATACGACCTGATTACGATTCCGGTTGTAGATAGCATGAACAGACTGATTGGCAGAATTACCATCGACGACGTCGTTGACTTTATTAAGGAAGAGGCCGATAAAGATTTCCAGTTGCAGGCAGGTCTTAGTGAAAGTGTTGAGAGTGAAGATAAGGTCCTGATTCTCTCAAGGGCGCGATTGCCCTGGCTGATGGTGGGATTGATTGGCGGACTTGGTAGCTCCATGCTGGTTTCCAATTTTGAAGGCGATATTTCACATTTGCCTCAGATGGCTTTTTTTATGCCGGTTGTAGCAGCCATGGGCGGAAATGCTGGCGTGCAATCTTCGGCTATTATTGTTCAGGGCCTTGCCAACAACACTCTTAAAAGCAGAAATATAATACCTAAGCTCGCAAAGGAATTTACCGTTTCTCTTATTAACGGACTGGTATGTTCAGCTGTTTTACTTATGTTCAATGTACTGATAGGACACAGTTATGATCTTAGCATGGTGGTTAGCATAGCACTCATCACAGTCATTATTTTCGCTTCTTTACTTGGCACAATTACCCCATTGATACTCGAACGTTTCAGAATTGATCCTGCTCTTGCAACAGGTCCGTTTATTACAACCACCAACGACGTTATCGGTCTGGGAGTCTATTTTATGCTTGGACGTATTCTGCTTGGTGTTTAAATATTTTGAAAGCGGTAAGGCCACATACATTTAAGGGAATTTTTCTCTGCACTCTGATTCAGTTGATATGCCTTCCGGTATTCATATTCAGAGGCATAAAATGGCAGAGAGCTCTGGAGTTTGAAGAAAATCCCAGAACTATGAGATTCAGGGATATTATTTATTTTGCCTATAAGTATTATTTCAAGTCACCTTTACTTCCTTCAGACGACAGTATAATCACCCATTTCAAAAATGGCGAACTAGCTCCTGAATTGAAAGAAGTCATAGCAACTGTCAGTATTGGAGGAGACCTGATGCCTTATGCCATGATTAAGCCGGGGTTGACAGACGAGCTTTGGGATAAAGTAGGCACTGATTTTTTTGGAAGTGATATTGTTTTTGCTAATCTGGAAACTCCCTTAGATACATCGGTCAAAAGCAGTTTTGTTCCCGAAGTCATGCTTTACGACATGCATTTTAATTCTGATGAGACCACTATGGGGGTTTTTTCAGGGAACGGTAATTACAAAGGATATGATATTCTAAGTGTGGCCAATAACCACAGTATGGACCAGGGTCTTAAGGGGATTGATAAAACGATAGAGTATTTAAATTTCAGGGGTGTTCGCACTGTGGGTGCCAGAAGTGATCATTACGAAAATCCACATGAGATATTTGAAATAAACGGCATTCGCATAGGTTTTCTGGCTTTTACATTTTCTCTCAATCAGTTTGAATTGCCGGTCGGAAAAGAATGGAAAGTAAACGTCTTGCCTTTGAATGTTCCTGATTGTTCGATCGAACTCATAAAAGATCAGGTTATCAGATGCAGAAAAGCAGGTGCAGATTTTATCATTTGCTCTTTGCATGCGGGTAATGCCTATCAGCCTTATCCATCATCAACAACTGTCAATCTCTACGAGAGGATATTCAGTGAAACCGGAATTGATGTAATTGCCGGTGGACATCCGCATAATCTTCAGCCCTGGAGAAACTATAAGTTTACCGATCCATTCAACGGAAGAGAAAAGATTGGATTTGCCATCTATAGTCTGGGTGATTTTATCGCTTATGATATTTATACCTGGTGTCATCTTTGCGCCTATCTGAAAATTGAATTTGGTAAAGACAAGAACGGAAACCTTGTTTTCAGAACTAAGGTTTATCCAATGGTGATGCAAAGAGAAGATGGAAAACTGAAACTGGATTACGCTGAGAATGTTTTAAACAGGGCAGACCCTGACTCTGAACTCAAAGACATCAAAGTGTTGTATGACATTTGTATGCTTTAGTTTCAGACGGCCTGATTTAATGCTTTCTGCAAATCAGATACACTGAGTACACCGCTTTGTCTCCATTTCATTTCACCGTTACGGAATATCATAAGTGTTGGCACACCCTGTATTCTGTATTGAGAGGCTATAGAGGGATTTTTGTCTACGTCTATTTTTATTATTCTGACTTTATCTCCCTCCCTTTGTTTAAGGTCTTCAAGAATTGGTTTCATCATCTTGCAGGGTCCACACCACTCTGCAAAAAAATCGACCAGAACCGGCGTACTGCTCTGAATGATATCGCTGAATTTATCCGACATATTGATATTATCTATTTTAATTAATATTGTTATTGGTGCAATCGCTGTGCCAATCAGGTAAACTTAAAATTAGCGCGAAATAATTTACTTTATTGTGTCAGAATGGCCGGGTTTTAATGTCATTTTTTAATGTCACTGACTCAAAATTTTTAAATTCATTTTGTGCTGTTTTGCAATGGCATTTTTAGGCGTACTTATTCCTGATAAGATTAATGTCCATCCACGATCCACCGTTGACGCACTCGATTCCTAACTGCGACAAATATCGCTGTGCCTGGCTGCTTCTGTTGCCTGATGCACAGCAAACAATAAAAGGTGTTGTCATTAGTCTCAATTGATCCAGTTCCTGCGGAATTTCATCAAGTGGAATATTGATTGAACCATTTACATGGCCTCCCATAAATTCGGCTCTGCTTCGGACATCAATTATGTTGCAGCCCTCATTAATTAACTCTTCAATGTTGTATTTATTCATCTGCTGAATCACTTAGTTTACCTATCATACAACTGCCATAACTCTTAATCTGAGTAATCAGATTGTTGTGGGTACCCTGTTCAGGATAACCGGCAGCTTTTAGTTTGCTGCATAATGTTTCGCGGCTTACCTCATCATCCGCTTCAATTGTTATTTCAGAATTGTCTTTGTCTGCGCTTACTTTTTTAACACCTTCAACAGACATCAGTTTGTTTTGAATGGTATTGATGCATCCTCCGCATTTGAGGTTTTCGACTATTATTTTTTCTGTTTTCATTTTTTTGATGACTTAAATGATGAAAAGAGCAAGGCGCCTACCACCATGCCGTATAAACTTGAATTGAGTGGACTTGAAGTAATGGCACAGGTACCCGATTCACATCCGACAAATTTCCAGTACAGGAATCCGGCAATTCCACCGGCAATGATGCCCGCAAAAACCAGCAGGTAATTTTTAAGCAGTCTGTTCATACCATATGGCATTATCCTGAAATTTTCCCACATAACTTGCTGTTGACAGGTATTGATGTATTTTTAATGGAAGAAAATCCACCTTCAAGGTCGCTTATATTTTCCCAGCCTCTTGAAGCCAGAATCGAAGCGGCTATCATACTGCGATATCCTCCGGCGCAATGAAGTATTATGGGTTTGTCTTTAGGAAATTCGGCCAGATGATTATTGATATAATCGAGCGGAATATTAACGGCGCCTTCAATATGATCAGCACTGAATTCTGCTGTATTCCTGACATCAAAAATCAATGTGTCCTTGTTAAATGTCTTTTCCAGTTCCTCCGCCGAAATTCTGTTTATATGCATCTTATCTTTTCCCGAGTCTGCCCACGACTGATAACCGCCTTCGAGATAAGCGAGAGTGTTGTCATAACCAACGCGTGCAAGCCTTGTGATTACTTCTTTTTCTCTTCCTTTTTCAGCAACAATGATTATTGCCTGCTTAATGTCAGAAATTAGGGCTCCTGCCCATGGTGCAAAATTTCCGTCAATGCCTATATTAATTGAGTTTGGGATGAATGATTTTGCAAAAACAGCAGGATCTCTGGTATCAAGTATAAGCGCTCCTGTTTCATTGGCAACAGCTTCAAACTGATCGGGATCCAGTCCGTTCATTCCCCTTTCAAGTACAGTGTCGAAACTTTCATATCCCCTTATATTCATCAGAACGTTTTTAGGGAAGTAAGCAGGTGGAGTTGTTAACCCCAGCAAAACTTCTTTGATGAATTCTTCTTTTGACATATCTGCCCTCAATGCGTAATTTACTTTTTTCTGATGTCCGAGTGTATCTGTAGTTTCTTTGCTCATATTCTTGCCGCAGGCACTGCCGGCACCGTGATTAGGGTAGATAATCAAATCGTCGCTCAGGGGCATGATTTTATTTCTTAGTGAATCATATAAATGGGCAGCAAGTTTCTCCTGGGTCAATTCTGCAATAACATGCTGGGCAAGGTCCGGACGTCCTACATCACCTATAAATAAAGTATCTCCCGATATTAATCCGTGTTCTTTGCCGGTTTCATCGATAAGCAGAAAGCACGAACTTTCCATTGTGTGTCCGGGAGTGTGAATCAATTTGATTTTGTAATTGCCGAGCCTGAATATCTGTCCGTCGCCGGCAACTGTTGCCTTGAAACCGGGTTCTGCGCCGGGTCCATAGACTATTTCAGCACCTGTTTTTGAAGCCAGATCTAAATGACCGGAAACAAAATCAGCGTGAAAATGCGTTTCAAATACATATTTTATCCGGGCATTGTCTTTGATAGCTCTATCAATATACGGCTGAACTTCTCTGAGCGGATCAAATAAGGCAGCTTCACCTTCGCTTTCAAGGTAATAGGCGGCGTGTGCAATACAACCGGTGTAAATCTGTTCTATTTTCATATAAGTTATTTTTCCTTCTACAAAAATATAGCGGATTTTATTGAAAAAATGTGACAAAAGTCACAGAAACAGGAATTCCGCTAACCTCAATATTAAAACCTGAATTTGGAATTTATTGGTCTAAAATATTGAAAAGGATTTACCCTTTAATCAGCTTTTACCGAGCAAAGCTCTGAAAGTTTCTTTACCCTCCACCGACTGTTTGAGATTTGTTATCAGAAGCAGGGCCCGGTCTATTCTTAGCTGAGGATTTTTTACCTGTGAAACGTAGTAAATGATATATCGCTGCATACCCGGTTTGAGTTTGTCGAAGCGATTCCTGGCATCTTCATCCTGTTCGAGCAGTGTTTTAAGTTCCTCGCACATATCCATGCCATATTCGCTTTCGTCTTTTTCCAGTTTAACTTCTACTTCATCACCTGTTTTGAGTTTTAATTTACTCATTCTGCTTTTATTTACTGTGATATAAGCACAACCGTCTGCCAGAGAGACAAGGCCGCATTGAAATGGCTCCAGATTGCCTATTTTGCATATCCAGCGGCCCGATTTAATTCCACCCATTTTCTTCAGCAAACCGGCAGATATGAATATATAATTGACACCAAGCAGGTAATCAAGTTTGCCGATATAAGTTCTGAATTCGAAAACGGGGGAGAAATTCAAATTGCTGTTATTTTTTTGCAGTAAAACCTACCGGGATATATAGATTACCCTTATCATACATGTTTATATAAATGTCGATGGTATCTTTACTGCCTTTGTAGGTAACGGCGTATCTGTCAAGTAAACCCGTTTTTTTGTCAAATCCGTTTGGTGTTCTGAAAAAACAGCAACTTCCTCTTCTGAAGTAGCTGACCCTTTCACCACCGGGCCCAAGAAGTGCGTTCAGGAATCTTTGCTCATTAAGCGGACCTGAGTTGTTTTTAACACCTCCGACTTTTACCGGATTGGATTCTGTAAATGCATAGCTGGAGTCGTTACTCTTAACGGTGAGCAGATAAGTATACGAATTGAGATTCGAAACTTTCATGGTCCTGGTATCACCAATATCACCCGCGCCTGATTTTCTGGATGAACAATCCAACATCAGGAATATTAAAGCAATAAGGAATGTGTTTTTCATGATTATTTAACCCGATATCTTATGATTTTATTAAGAAATTAGTAAGTCACAGACTGCAAATAACTAAAATCCTTTAAACTAATCAAATACAAGTTGAAATAATTAATAGCTGTTTAGAAATATATTGTTGCAACGTGCAAAAAATCAATAAGATATGTTTTAATGATGCTTAAGATTCCGGCCTTAATACACTATAAATAAAAATTGTACTTTTATTATCAGGTCTTTAAAGCCTCTTCTTGTTTTAAATTGTGGTTTTTGGACTTATCTTTGCCCCTTGTGAAAACCGAACCGGCTCTAAAAACCATACAGATGGTTGACCTTGTCTCGCAGAATTTAAGACTGAAAGACGAGATTTCTGCCGCTATAGAAAAGGTTCTCACACATTCAGTTTTCATAAACGGGCCTGAGGTAAAGCAATTTGCCGGAGAACTTGAAACTTATCTGGGTGTTAAACATGTTATACCCTGTGCGAATGGAACCGATGCATTGCAGATAGCCCTGATGTCACTCGATTTGCCGAAGGGTTCAGAAGTTATCACTGCAGGGTTTTCTTATGCTGCTGTGGCCGAAGTATGCCTGCTTCTGGGCTTGAAGCCGGTCTTTGCGGATGTAGATAACAGTACTTTCAACATTGATCCGCTCGAAATCGAAAAGCATATCAGTCCACTGAGCAGGGTAATTATTCCGGTGCATTTATTCGGACAGAGTTGTGATATGGAAACCATAATGGCCATTGCCGAAAAGCACAATCTATACGTCATAGAAGACAATGCTCAGGCAATTGGTGCCGAATACACCTTTTCTGACGGTAGTTCTCAGAAAGCAGGGTGTATAGGTCATATCGGCACAACATCTTTTTTCCCGTCTAAAAATCTGGCTTGTTTTGGTGACGGGGGAGCTTTGTTTACGAATGATACATCTTTAGCCGGTAAAATAAGGATGATAGCCAATCATGGTCAGAAAGAGAAATATTATCATGAAGTACTTGGAATCAATTCAAGACTTGATACAATTCAGGCGGCCATACTATCGGTAAAACTTAAACATCTCGATTCGTTTATAACGGAGAGAAGATCAGTAGCAGTCCGTTACAACAATGCGTTTGAAGGTATTGCTGAAATTAAAACACCCGAACGCTTTAAAAAATCGAGTCATGTATACCATCAGTACACATTGCAATTGTTTGGAACAGATTCAGCCGGCTTGCGCGATATCCTGAAAGCAGAAGGTATACCAAGCATGATATATTACCCTGTTTCGTTATACCGGCAACCGGCATATAAAACCAATACCTACCTGCCTGTAACGGAAGCACTTTGCAAAAGTGTTTTGAGTCTGCCAATCGGGACTGATATGGAAGATGAGCAAATAGAAACCATAATAAACAAAGTAAAACAAAATATAAATAAACAATGAAAATAGCAGTTGTAGGAACAGGTTATGTCGGACTTGTAACAGGAACCTGTTTCGCCGAAGTTGGTCTAAATGTCGTTTGTATAGACATAGACAAGAAAAAAATTGAGAATCTCAAAAATGGAATTCTCCCTATTTATGAACCCGGTCTTGACGAAATGGTAAAACGCAATTTTGACAAGGGAAGGCTTAGTTTTTCTACAGATCTGAAAGAAAGCATACAGGGTTGTGAAGCTGCATTTATTGCAGTTGGAACACCGCCGGATGAAGACGGTAGTGCAGACCTGAAGTATGTGCTTGGCGTGGCCCGTGAAATCGGCGCCCACATGAATGATTATATTGTTGTTGTAACTAAAAGTACAGTACCCGTTGGTACGGCACGCAAAGTAAAACAGGCTATTACCGAAGCTCTCGCTGAAAGGAAAAGCAATATCAGTTTTGATGTGGCAAGTAATCCGGAATTTCTCAAAGAGGGTGCTGCCATCGACGATTTCATGAAACCCGATCGTATTGTTATTGGTGTGGAATCGGAAAAGGCAGAGGAGGTAATGAGCAGGTTGTATAAACCATTTTTGTTAAATGGTCACCCGTGCATATTTATGGATATTCCAAGTGCCGAAATGACCAAGTATGCAGCCAACAGTATGCTGGCTACTAAAATCAGTTTTATGAATGACATCGCTAATCTGTGTGAGATAATGGGTGCTGATGTGAATATGGTAAGAAAGGGAATTGGCAGCGACAGCAGAATAGGCCATAAATTTATATATCCGGGCATAGGATACGGGGGATCGTGTTTCCCTAAAGATGTCAAGGCTTTGATAAAAACAGCCGACGAAAATGGGTACACCATGCAGGTATTAAAAGCTGTTGAAAGCGTTAATGAGGCTCAGAAACACAGGATTTTTGCCAAGCTAAGGAATTATTTCGGCGACCTGAAAGGGAAAACCTTTGCAATGTGGGGTCTTTCTTTCAAGCCAAAAACAGACGATATGCGTGAAGCTCCCAGTCTGGTTTTAATCGAGCAGTTAACAAATGCCGGAGCGAACGTTATTGCCTACGATCCTGTAGCCATGCACGAGGCAGAGAGAATGATCGGAAACAAAATTCGCTATTCACTTGATCAGTATGAAATGCTGAAAGGTGCAGATGCCTTGTTGATAGTTACCGAATGGCCTGAGTTTCGTTCACCCGATTTCGGAAAGATAGCGGTATCTTTGAATCGCAAGGCGGTGTTTGACGGAAGAAATATCTATGAGCCGGAAGAAATGAAGGCACTGGGTTTTCACTATGAGTGTATAGGCAGAGAAATAGTAGATTAATTATGGAACAAAAAAGAGTTTTAATAACCGGGGCGGCCGGTTTTCTGGGGTCTCATCTTTGCGACCGATTTATAAAAGAGGGTTACTTCGTAATTGGAATGGATAATTTGATTACGGGCGACCTGAGGAATATCGAACATCTTTTCAAACTAAAAGAATTTGAGTTTTATCATCACGATGTATCGAAGTTTGTTTTTGTCCCCGGGAAGCTTGACTATATCCTTCATTTTGCGTCACCTGCCAGTCCGATAGATTACCTTAAAATTCCTATTCAGACACTGAAGGTAGGATCACTCGGTACGCACAATTTGCTTGGACTTGCAAAGGCCAAAAATGCCCGCATACTTGTGGCATCAACCAGCGAAGTTTACGGCGATCCAATGGTTCATCCTCAAAACGAAGAATACTGGGGAAATGTAAACCCTGTGGGCCCACGAGGTGTATACGACGAAGCAAAACGTTTCCAGGAAGCCATCACCATGGCTTACCATACTTATCACGGTGTCGAAACCAGGATAGTTAGAATATTCAATACTTATGGCCCAAGAATGCGCCTTAACGACGGAAGGGTATTGCCGGCCTTTATCGGGCAGGCTTTACGCGGACAGGATCTGACAGCATTCGGTGACGGTTCTCAGACTCGTTCTTTTTGTTATGTGGATGATCTGGTTGAAGGGATATACCGTTTATTGCTGAGCGATTGTGCAACGCCTGTAAATGTCGGTAACCCAGACGAAATCAGCATCAACGATTTTGCCGAAGAAATTATCAAACTTACGGGTACAGATCAGAAAATAATTTACAAAGCACTTCCGACCGACGATCCAAAACAAAGGCAGCCGGATATTTCGAAAGCAAGAGAAATATTAGGTTGGGAACCCAAAGTAAGCAGGTCGGAAGGGTTGAGAATAACCTATGATTATTTCAGATCGCTGCCAAAAGAAAGATTATACGAAGAACCACATGGTCGGGAGTTTGGTTCTGCCACCCGCTGATCAATTTAAAGCATTAACTACAATACGGAAAAAGCCGGATGCAGATACTGCAGCCGGCTTTTTTAATTAAGTTAATCTGCCGTTAAAGCAAGCCTTAAAATTTTTATTACAGCGGTCTTCTGAACATGATACCCAGCTGGACATCACTCATGCTGATACTGTACTGTTTATTGCTAACGGTCCAGGGCTTTAAATAAGTCTGGAATCCTGTATAAAAACCTATCTGACCGATATCATTGAAGTTGGTATACAAAGAAAGTCGCGAGTTAAGTGAACCGGTAAAGAATCTCTGTTTACTGCTGCTGCGTTCTTTTTCGTGTACAAGGTCGTAATATTTACTTTGTCTGGCACTGATCATAGACATTCCTGCGCCAATTCCCACTGAGAAATATGAGCTTTCACTGATTTTGTGTTCAGAATTGAAGCGGAAAGGGACAGTCAGTACATGGTATTTGTTGTTGACAGCCATTGAAAAATTCTGTATGGCATTATAGTATGTTGTATCGTATCCCGGTCCCGGTACTTTTGGAATGGCAATCCAGACTTTAAGGTGAAAATAATTGGAAATTTTATTGTTATTGTCTCTTGCAGCAATGTCGTAAGTTGATTCGTTGAATTTGATATCCTCAGTGCGAAGACTGTAATTAAGACCTGTTTCGAAAGAGAATCTGTTATTTTTGCCGAATTTGTAAGCATAGTCAACATAGCAATTGAATCCGGTTCCGTTGTTTGTAATCAATTTTTTGTTTTCCCACATGTGCTTATGAATATAAGCCTGAGAATCATCGCTTATATTAAGTGAGTTAAGGGCCAGCTGTGGTCCTAGTCCAAAACTGAACCAGTGACGGGAATTCAAATCCGGCATTAAATTATTTTCTGAATTGTCTTTTGGCTTTTCAGGCGTTTTGCTTTTTTCGTAAGCAGCCAGCAATAAATCGTCGAATATAATTTTGCTTTTAAAGTTTGGATAGCCGCTTATTTTGAAAGTCGAAATCAAATCTTCGGCAAAGCCTGGATTGGCAACAGTATTAGTGTTGCTTGTATTATTGCCATTTCCGGAAAGAGTAGCTCTGCGATATAAATTCCTCAAATAATCATCAAGGGCATTTTTTTGAGGCACATCTGATTGCATGCGTCTGTATGTTGAAGCCGGAGACTCACTTTTAGTGATACTTTCAGGTTCAGTTTTACCGGAGGGCGCAAGACTCCTGTGGGCAATACTGTGATCCTTTGCGATGCTTTCAGGGGCATTGCCGGGTTCACCGGTTTTTTTGGTGATAACGATATTGTTTTGCTGTGATTGGCCGGCTTTTGCTTCATCTTTTCTAATCAGATCGCTGACACCGTTACCTATCCACAGAATGGCTACTGTTGCAGCAATAATTACAGGCAACAGCCATTGCCAAACAGGCTTTTTGGCCTTCTGATCAAGCTTGCCTGAGATATTTACCCATAGATTTTCTTTGGGTGGCAAATACTCTTCTTGAAACGAGGATCTTAGTCTGTTATCAAATTCTTCTGGACTCATGGTTCTTTATTTCCTTATTATACATTAACCAAAGCATGCTGCGGGCTCTTGTGAGGGAGCTGCGCGATGTGCTTTCGGGCATATTCAGTTTCTCGGCGATTTCCTTATGACTAAAGCCGTCAATGGCATATAGCATCAGGACTATCTTGTAATTTTCGGGCAGTTTTTCGAGCAGAATCATTACCAGTTCCGAATCAAATTTATCGGGTGCCTGGTCGTAATTCTCCGGTATCTGCCTGCTCAGGTCATCTATGTTAACCTGTAGGGCCAACCTTTTCATCGACCTCAGTTTATTGATAGACTCGTTGATGAAGATTCTGGTCATCCAGGTTTCAAGACTGCTTTGAAAGGTAAAGTTCTTAAGATGTGTGAATACCTTGACAAATGCGTCCTGAAACGCATCTTCAGCCAAAGCCATATCTTTCAGGTATCTTTTACTGACTGCCAGCATTTTTCCTGCAAAGCGGTTATACAATGCCTCCTGCGACAATCTGTCGCCCTTGATGCAACCCTCAATCACTTGCTTTTCGGAGAACATTGTTAACACTGATACCTCTTAGACAAAGATATTCAATAAAATGCTGCAAAAAAAATGAACTTTTTTAGAAAGGCTTGCCATACTTAAGCTTCAGACAAAATCTCAGAAAACTCTGCTCCCCGCGAATATCCAGCCTTTGTATGCAAAAATTATCTTTTAAAGGTAAGGTATTCAGTCTATTACCTATTCTGAAGGCGCATTTTATCCCATTATTTCTAAAAATGGTTTTAAGTTGTTCGAATTGGGCGGGATTATGCTTTGGAAAACTTCCGTATGTATAAGCCCAGGCAGCTTTGAAAGGAAGATTTTTTTCTTTTGCTTTCGCAATGCAGTTTGTGATTTCTTTTTCCCGTTCATTGTCATCCAGTTTCATCAGATCGGCATGTTCGAAACCATGTAAGGCGAATTCGCAAAGACCGTACATCTCCGAAATCTGAGCAGATCCTAAAAAAGCCTGAACATGTCCGTCGTACTGAAGCGTGCGGTCCACAAATCCGGTGACAGTAAAAATCGCGAAGGGAATATGCATTTCCCTGAATATTGGCCATGCCAGGCTGTAATTGTTTGCATAGGCATCGTCAAATGTGATTAACAAAGCCTTTTCAGGCAATTGCTTTCCATTTTCAATGTGTTCAAGCAAATCTGATAGTCTGATTACATTGTAATTTGATGCAATATGTTTCAGCTGACGCCTCAGTTGCACAACATTGACAGTAAGAAAGTCGCTGTAACTTTCATCTGCTTTGTGATACATTAAAACACGGAGTTTACTCACCGATTTTTATTTAGTTCGTACAATTTCAGATATTTAACTGTGTGATACCAGGCACTCAGATAAGACCAGACCAAACCCGGACTTCCGTTCAAAATATTCAGGTACAGAAAATAGTGTTTGAAAAAATAAACCGGAAAGCCTGCGAAACACATAAGTAAATTTCTTTTTCTACCTTCTTTAAATAATTTACCGGCACCTGCATCAGTATACTTGTTGAATTTTGTAAAATAGTGACTTAGGTCCCTGTAACTGTAGTGAAGTATGACATGTTTCAATGCCGAACTTTGTCCTGTGGATATCACTTTTTCGTGAACAGCAGCTGTGTCAAAATTTGCCTTCCTCCTGTCAAATAAGCGCATGTGGAGGTAATAACTCTCTTTGCCACGAGTGAAAATTCTTCCCATGAAAACATGTCTTACGGGTATCATATACGCTGAAATGTTATCAGAAAGTGAAAGGGTGTTCAGTTCTGTTATCAATTCATCGCTCAGCAATTCGTCGGCATCTATATTCAAAATCCAGTCGAATTGTGCCTGTTCAACCCCAAAGCGTTTCTGATTCCCAAACCCGTCAAATTTGCGTTGAAAAACCCTGGCGCCAAATTCCTTTGCAATGTCGGCAGTGCCATCACTGCTGTAATCATCAACTACGACAATGTCTTTACACCAGTTCAGTCTGGGAAGAGATCTGCGCAGATTTTCAGATTCGTTTTTTGCGATTATAACAACCGAGATTTGCACTTTACAAAGATATTAAACTGGGCTCAAAAATAACCTTTTAGCATTCAGATAATTCGAGCCAACGGTCGCCTTTATGATTAAGCGCCAGATCTATCTGTTTAATTTCTTCGGCCCATGCATTCAATAATATATGGTCGCTGCTGCCGGAGTTCAACAAATCACCTAATTCCTTTTTCCGGTTTTCCAGTTTTGTGATTTCCAGTTCAAGTGTTTCCAGTTCTTTCTGTTCTTTAAAACCAAGTTTCTTTTTTAACGGGGAAGAACTGACCTGAGATTTTGTAACGCTTTCAGCTTTTATTTCCGGTTTAGTTTCGTCTGCCTCAACCCTGTAATCCGTGTAATTGCCATAATAATCGAGAATTCTTCCCTCATCCTCGAACACGAACAGGTGTTCAACAAGTTTGTCCATAAAATACCTGTCGTGAGAAACCAGCAGAAGACAGCCGTCAAATTCAGTGAGAAATTCCTCGAGTATATTGAGTGTATCGATATCAAGGTCGTTGGTCGGTTCGTCAAGAATCAAAAAATTTGGATTGCTTACAAGTACTTTGAGTAATTGCAGGCGCCTTCTTTCACCTCCGCTCAGTTTTGACACAGGCGTGTGCTGAACCGAAGGAGGAAATAAAAACATATCCAGTAATTTGGAGACGCTTACCTGTTCTCCGTTGCCGAGTGTGACAAATTCGGCTATCTGTTTGACTTCTTCGATAATCCTGTTGTCATTATTAAGATCATTGCTGTGCTGCGTGTAATAACCAATGCGAAGGGTAGGTCCGTGAATTACCTCCCCATCTGTTGGCTTTAACTCACCTGTCAGCAGATCGAGCAAAGTCGATTTTCCGACTCCGTTTCTTCCCACAACCCCAATTCTGTCGTGTTTTTTAAAAATATACGAAAAGTCGTTAATCAGCGTTGTTTTTCCGTACTTCATGCTGACATGGTCTGCCTCGATTATTTTGTTTCCAAGGCGACTGCTGCGAACGGAAATTTCTATTTCTTTTTTACTTAGATCAACGCTGGCTTTATCTTTAAGCTCATAAAATGCTTCTATTCGGCTCTTTGATTTTGTTCCGCGGGCCTTCGGCATTCTGCGCATCCATTCCAGTTCTTTACTCATCAGGTTTCTGGCACGTGCAATTTCTGTAGCAAATACAGTTTCACGCTCGCTTTTCTTTTCAAGATAATAGGCGTAGTTGCCGTGATGGACATACAGGTTGCCCCTTTCCAGCTCGAGTATCTTAGTTGAAACATTATCCAGAAAATACCTGTCGTGGGTAACCATGATCAGCGATATCTGATGGGCATTAAGGAGGTCCTCAAGCCATTCTATTGCCTGCAGGTCGAGGTGATTGGTAGGTTCGTCGAGTATAAGAACGTCGGCCTGTTGAATCAATAGGCGTGCAAGGGCCACGCGTTTTTTCTGGCCACCACTGAGGCTGCCGTTGTTTTGTTTGAGGTTATGTATGCCCAGTTTGCCGAGTATCTGAGCTGCTTTTTGTTCGAAATCCCAGGCGTTAAACCTTTCCATTTCCTCCAGCAGATGCTGCATTTTTTCGGGCGGATAAGCGGCATCCGCAATGGCAGATTCGTATGTTTTAACAAGGTTCAGCACAGGATTATCGTCGCTGAAAATACTTTCTTCAATTGTTTTATCGGGATCCAGCTCGGGTTCCTGTGGTAAATAACCAAAACTGATACCTTTCATATAACCAATATCTCCGCTGTCGGGTTCTATCATGCCGCAAATAACTTTGAGCAGAGTCGATTTACCGGTGCCATTACTGCCTACAAGTGCCAGTTTTTCACCTTTTGCCAGTCCGAAACTGATATTTTTAAAAAGCCATCTTTCAGTATACGATTTAGAAATGCCGGCAGCGGATAAGAGATTCATCTGAAGCCGCAAAGTTAGGCTAAAATAGCGAATCATTGCTTCGTATTTACTTGTGAATGCGACTGAACTTGTTCATTTTTGCAGTATTATGGTAACCTATAACCCCAAAGACTGGTGGAAACTGATTTTGAGTTTTAACCGAAGCGATACCTTCCGCATCATGATGCCGGGCATTTTGGGGATAGCTGTTTTTACATTTGCTATAGTATATCTTGAACTGGGATTGCTGCACGTAACTTTTAAAAACACCACCACCATACATACCATGGTTGGTTTTGTGCTGTCGATGCTGCTTGTATTCAGGACAAATACTGCCTACGACCGATGGTGGGAGGGAAGAAGAGCCTGGGGCAGTTTTGTTAATAATTCCAGAAATCTCGGCATTAAACTCAGCGTAATGGTTAAGGACCAAATTGTAATGGAACGACTTAAAATCCTTATCCAAAACTATCTTTTTGCGTCTAAGGAGCATTTAAGAGACGGGGTAAAAAGCAGTCAGCTTAGAGATTGCGATAAATACTCTTCAGAAGAAATGGCCGGGGCGACACATGTTCCTAACCGCATCTTGCAACTGCTGCTTATTGAGCTGGATGAACTGAGCTCAAAAGGGAGTCTCAGTCACGAACAATTGTTATTCATCAATAATGAAATTCAGTCATTTTCTGATAATATCGGAATCTGCGAGAGAATCAGGAAGACCCCGATACCTTATTCGTACAGCTTGTTTCTCAAAAAAATGATTTTTGTTTATATCGCTTCAATGCCTTTCGGATTTGCCCAGGAATTCGGTTACTGGTCTGTCATCATTGTTCCGCTTTTATTTTACATTTTCGGTAGTATTGAGTTACTCGCAGAAGAGATTGAGGATCCTTTCGGACTCGACGACAACGACCTGCCAACCGATCAGATCAGTATCACCATTCGAGAAAATCTGGATGAGCTGATGAATCCGGGCAAGGTAAATCAGAATTGAATTTCCCTTAATTTTGCGTTTACTTTGAAGAGGCTTGCCCAGATTTTAAAACTCTATCTTATTTTCCTTTTGCTGTTCGAATTCAGCAGACTATATTTTATTCTATACAATAATCATCTGTTCGGCGAATCGCTTGCAATGGTGTTTATAAAGACAGCCTGGCATGGATTCAGACTCGATCTGTCTACCGCTGCTTATTGCATGATACCCTTTTTTTTAGTTCTGATTGCCGAGCATATTTTCAGGAGAAAAAGCAATCCGCTTATTTTCAAGTCAATTGTTTTGCTCGAGTTTTTTATCATATTGATGATAACAATAGCTGATCCCGAACTTTATCTGCAATGGGGGAGTAAGTTCAATAATCAGGTATTGGTTTATATGTCTCATCCAAAGGAAATGATTTTGTCTGCAGGGGCTTTCAATCACCTAAGGACAGCATTGTTTTTGTTGTGTTATCTGCCTCTGTTGTACCTTTTTTTACGCAGGACTTTCAAGATTCTGAAAACGGAATACGCCTATTCATGGCAATATCTGTTGGTTATACTTTTTTTTACAGCCCTTAATTTTCTTTTTCTGCGCGGCGGTACCGGGGTAGCTACCATTAGTCAGGCGTCAGCGATTCATTCAACAAGTCAGGCTGTGAATGCCGCTGCCATCAACAGTTTGTGGAACGCACTTTATTATGTGGTTAATGATACCAGATCTTTGTATGGCGATAAGCATTTATTCATTGAAAATGAAAGAGCTGAATTTCTTTTCAGCGAGCAAATCAAACCCGCATCAGACAGCTTTACTTTAAGCGAAATTGAAAGGCCTAATGTTTTAATCGTAGTGCTGGAGAGTTTCACAGCCAGTGGCAGTAAGTCTCTAACGGGATATAGCGATTGCACACCGAATCTGGACAGAATTGCCAAAGAGAATTTCAGTTTTGCAAGATGTTATGCAAGCGGCGACCGTACCGATAAAGGATTGGTCAGTATTAACAGCGGCTATCCGGCTCAACCGGTTTCATCCATTATTATCTTTCCCGACAAGGTGGCTAAATTGCCCGGTTTGAGCAAAACATTAAAGAAAGCCTCGTATTACAATTCGTTTATTTATGGTGGAGATGCAGAATATGCTTCAATGAAGTCTTATCTGACTCAACAGTCTTTCGACAGGATAATGGATAAATCGAGTTTCCCTTCTACATATCTCAATAGCAAATGGGGACTGCACGATGAGCGATTGTTCAATCAGGCTATGAAAGTGCTGGATGATTCGCCTCAGCCCTTTTATTCAATGGCTTTGACACTCAGCAGTCACGAACCATTTGATGTGCCTTATCAATCAGACGATCTGAAGAAAGACGACTGGTACGGATTCAAGAATTCGCTGCGTTATGCCGATCATTGTTTATCCTTATTTCTGGAATCATGTAAGAAGAAACCCTGGTATAAGAACACCCTTATTATTCTTGTGGCAGACCACGGACACGATTTAGGCCTGGATAATATTTATTATTTCGGGAAAGAAAAGTTTCATATTCCTTTAATCGTATGTGGCGACGCATTGAGGCCCGGTTTAAAAGGTGTCAGAATTGACAATGTCGTATCACAGACAATTATTCCTTCATTATTACTGAATACTATGAAGATAAAAACCGATGAATTCGGATGGCAAAGTGGAATTTTCGACACAAACGGGTTTGCACAATATCATTTCAGCAATGGATTTGGAAGGATAAGCAACAGTTCTGAATTTATTTATGACAACAACGGCTCTTCCGGTTATTTCAGAGGGAAGGAATCAGAGAAGGAAGAGATGAAATTTAACGGAAGGGTTTTCCAGCAGGTCTTAATTGAAGATTTCCTCAAAAAATAATTACCTTCGTATCTGAAATGCGTTTTTCGGATTTGTCACATAAAAAATGGTTTTCGTGGATAATTGTTGCGGTTCTGATCGTTTCGAATGTACTTTCGTATAAAATTGCAGATAAGTATTTCACCAGAATAAGCCAGACCGAAACAGAGGAAGTCAATGTGGAGAGCAGTGTGCTCGGCAGCGGCAGCAGGATTATTGACTGGGCAAAAGATATATTGCGGTTTTTCAGGAATCCATAATCAAACAGTGTGATCAATCGTTTTTTCTCTGAACTGGTAAACATACTTAACCGTTACAAGATATATCACCTCTTGTTCTGGCTGGTGTATGTTTTGTTCTGGTCATTTCTTCTGCCATCCGGAATTTCCTGGAAAAGAGATTTTCTGAATGCTACAATATTTATCTTTTTCCATATGCTGGTGAGTTACTTCAACAATTATCTTTTAATTGAGTGGTTTTTGTTCAGAAGAAAATATGTCACTTACTTCATCAGCCTTTCATTGTCAATTCTGTTGGTTTGTTTTCCGCTGGCAGTGGCAACTTATCGTTACATACCGCTAACTGATGAGAGTATTGCATCTATCTGGACGATTCAGTTTTTTATCTATAATTTTCTGATCATTTTCTTTACTGTTTTACTGACTGCTTCCATCAAGCTGTTCAGAAACTGGTACCTGAAAGAACAGGCAAACAAGGAATTGCAGAAATTGAATATAGAAAACGAGCTGAAATTTCTGAAATCACAAATCAATCCGCATTTTTTATTCAACAATCTCAACAATCTGTATGCTTTGACTTTGAAGCATTCTGATCTGGCGCCGGATGCTGTGCTTAAACTTTCCAATATCCTCCGCTTCGGCTTATATGAAAGTCAGAAGCAAAAAGTACCCATCGACGACGATATTCAGTTTGTAAGAGATTATATTGAACTTGAAAAACTAAGACTGGGAGAACGAACTGATATTACCCTTGAAGTAGAAGGTTCAACGTTTGGCAAAATGATAGAGCCTTTTCTGTTCATCAATTTCATTGAAAATGCATTCAAACACGGGGCAAATCCCACTTTGGGCAAATCATTCATACATATTCGTTATCATATAGATACAAAACATAAGAAGCTGATTTTCACTATTAAAAATAACAAACCGGCAGCTTTAAACAATTTAGACAAGGCTAAAGTGGGTGGTATTGGTCTAAAAAATGTGCAGACACGTCTGAATATTTTGTATCCCGGTAAGCACGAACTTATCATTGCCGACGACAAGGACTTATATTCTGTCACTTTAACATTACAGACAACATGAGCAAAACTCTCAAATGCATGGCCGTGGATGATGAGCCGCTGGCCCTGGAAATTATGGAATCACACATTAAAAAGTGTGAAAATCTCAAACTGATAGCCAAATGTTCAAATGCCATTGAAGCTTCAGAAGCAATTAAGCGCGAAAAGCCCGATCTGATTTTCTGTGATATTCACATGCCTGAAATCAGCGGAATAGATTTTATGCGCTCTTTACAAGACAGCGGCATACTCGTAGTGTTTACCACTGCGTACTCAGAATATGCTGTTGAAGCCTTTACACTCGACGCTCTCGATTACCTGCTTAAACCCGTTTCATTCGACCGTTTCAAAAAGTCGGTTGAAAGGGCCGAAGAGTATTTCAGTATCAAGGATAAGACCGAGCAGCCCAAAGCTGAAATGAACGACGGTTACATGTTTGTCAAAGCTGATTCTAAAATGATTAAAATCAACTATGATGAAATCTGGTACGTAGAAGCATTTGCAGATTATGTAAAAATATACACGGCTGAAGACAAGCGGATTGTGACTCTGCAGACCATGAAAAACATGGAGCAAAGTTTACCTGCAGATAAGTTTGCACGTGTACACCGCAGTTTTATAGTAGCTATTAATAAAGTGACCGCAATCGGTTCGCACGAAGTCAAAGTTGGCAATAAGAATATTCCTTTAGGTAAAAACTACAAGGATGCTTTTGCACAACGCATGCAAATTAAATAGACAAATAATCTAAGGTCCGTTATTGAGACCTGTTAAAAATAAAAAGGTCCGGTTTTAAAGCCGGACCTTTTTTTGGGTATAGATTTTTAGCGGTTTAGCTGTTTAATTCTTATCTGATCAATGTAATCATGCCGCTGTAATAATGCCATTTTTTGCGATTATCTCTCACCTTGATATGGTAGTAGTAAACACCTTCCATACAGTCTACGCCATTATAGGTACCGTCCCACTTTCCGGTATTGTCATTGCTGAAATACAATTTCTCACCCCAGCGGTTAAAGATCGTGAATTCGAGGGTCAGAATTGAAGTGAACTGAGGCTGCCATACAGTATTGAACTCGTCTTTGTTAGGACTGAAAGCATCAGGAATAAATATTCTGAAAATATCGAGTACTCTCAGAGTTTGCTCTGTGGTATCATTGCAACCGTTAACATTGGATGCGATCATGGTAACGGTAAATAAACCAGTGTCTGAATAGATATGCTTTGGATCTTTTGTAGCATCTGTTCCTCCATCGCCAAAGGTCCAGTTAAATGCGGTTCCGCCTACCGATAAATTTGTAAAACTAACCTCCGGCTCAACAATGTCAATTTGTTTTGGCAGGTAAGAGAAATCTGCAACTGCCTGTTCGTATACTTCTATATTCTGATCGGTTGAGAAGCATACTTTATTGTTGGGCAGTACCATATCGACTCTTGTATTGTACAATCCTGCGATATTGTAATTTCTTGGAATATCAGCGTGTGTGGCACCACCTGTAGAAGGCGTGTTAAAACTGTTGGCCCCGTCGAAATACCATTTCCATGTGAAACTTGGGTTGAGTGGCGACTGAGCAATGGTTTTAGGATGGAAGAATACAGTTGAAAGCGGTTCACAACCATTGATTATTGTTGCCAGCAAACTATCGCTTACCTGAGGTGCTACCCAGACTCTTGCCGTAGATTTAACAGAGTCTGAACAACCGTCCCTTACCTCAACAGCGATATCCATAGACTGGGCAGGCGTAAAATTCAATATACGGTTACTGCCTATCGTGTTGTTGTTCAGAACCTCATACCAGCGGTATGCATAAGACTGAACTCTGCCACCGGATGCTACCGCAGTATATGCTTTTGCTTCGTTTCTGCACAGTTCATCATCACTTAAAGATGCAACACTTAGCGGCATTCTGACAAGGAGTTTGAAAAAGGTGGTATCGGTGCGACTGCAATTATCATCGCCTACTATCATGTATTCGGAGAGAGCCACAGTTGGCTTAATGACAAAAGTGCCGGTACTCGGGTGTGTGGTCGAATCAATAGCGTTGTAAACAGCCCCGTTTTTGCGTTTAAGGACAAATTTTACAGGCAGATTATCTGCGCTGCTGCCGTTGATGTTGAGGGTATAAGATCTGCCTGTGCAAATAGTATCAACCGGAGTCGGGTTTGAGATTGTGAGTCCGGTTTTAATCTGCACATTGAATTTCTTTGAAGTTTGCTGTGAGTTACATGACTGGTTCATTCTGAGTGAGAATGTCTGATCGTCGGGGATATTCACTGTAAATGAAGGATGTGTTAAACCGGATGCAGAATCTATCAGCACAAAACCGGAGGTTGTTGTATTGAACAATTTAAATTTATATCCGAGAGAATCTCCTCCGCTGGCTCTGACGTCTACTCTGAAAGGCTGGTTTTTACAAACCGGGTTATTGAACATAATGGTGTCTACTTTCATACCCGGTCTAACCCTGACCGTAACATAACCGCTATCTTCAGGCACTGTACAACCGTCTGAAAGCACTGCCTTGTATGTCACATCATTGCTGCCCATGGTAACTGTTTTGCTAAGTCCGCTGCCAAGATTATTATCCCAGTTTACAGTTGATAATCCGGGAGAGCCACCGGCAATGCTTACGGCAAGTGTTACTTCGTTGCCTTCACAAACCAGTGTGTCGGGGGGCATGGTAATTTTAAGACTATCGTGTACTGTTATTGTAATATAGGCAGTATCCGCATAAAAGTCGCCACTGTCATTTCTTGTACAGCCATCCGTAAGTATGGCTCGGTAAGTAGTGGTGGTTTTAGGAGCAACCGTTTTAGTGAATCCGCTTCCAAGTCCGTTGTCCCAGTTAACTACAAGATCACTGGCAAGGCCGCCCCATGCAGTGGCCGTAAGGTCGGTACTTGTTCCCCTGCAAATCGTAGTGTCGTTGCTAACCGCGAGGAAGAAACTATCCCGCACCTTGATATGCATAGTGTCATAGCTGGGTGTGCACCCTTTGTATTTGGCCGTCACATAGTAGGTTGTGTCCAGCAATGGTTTACTGATGGGTTGATAGCATTTGGTGCAATTGAGCCATGTGGATGGTGAAAAAGTGTAATTGGTGTCTCCGTCTGTATAGGAAGTTATCTGAACGCTGTTGCCCAGGCAAATAGTTGTGTCTTTCATCAGACGGATATCAGGTTTTTTGTAAACGCGTACCTCTGATTGTATGCTGTCATCTATTGATGTCAGACCATTACAAACGCCATTGGTAGGCCTTTGCGCAATCATGGTTACTTTATAAACGCCGGTGTCTTTAAATGTGTAAGTAAAGTTTTTAGTATTTTTAGGAAAGCCGGTCATCATGGTATTGGATGGGCTTTTCAGCAGCCATTTCCACGTCACACCAACCGTACTCGAGCCACCTGCATCAAAAGGAATGGTAGCATCTTCACATACAGTATAGAACAAACTGTCCGATTCGAAATCAGCACTGCTTTTGCCGTTTACAAAAGTATAAAAACTGAGGGGTTTGATGGATGAACCTGCATTGAAACCATATGAGCCGTGGTCACCGTATGCATAAAGCACAGCCGAAAAACCAAAGGGTGAACTGATGGAGTGATTGCCCTGGATAAGTCCATCCTGTTGTAAAAATGAATAACTCGTATCCCTTGTCACCAGATTCCAGGTAGCAGTAGGTGCGGCTCCATCCAGTTTGAACGAACTTCGTGTGGAGGTTTTAACGATAACGTTCAGAAAGAATTTGTTGATGGTCATTGCGTTTTCACAAACGAAGGATAAATTCTTGAGAGATTGTTCTATCGGGGCCACCCACATCATCATAGGGTCAGTGTCTGAACCGCCCGATACTCCGTCGCAGGCTTCGCTGAGTGCGTACTGACATACACCAATCGGCTTACTGGCTACGATGATAGCGTTTGAAGTGAAGAAAAAAGTGTCGCTCTGACCTGCGGCAAGAACTTTAACCCTGCCGTTAACTCTAACTGTTGTAGAATTAAGACTGGCTACTACCCTTATCATTTCAGCCTTTCTTTGTCTGTTTTTAGCAAAAAGGGTAGGGATAACGATGAATTTTTTTCCCCAAAGATTTATGGGCATCATTTGCTCATACAACTGGTCGTATGAAGAACCGTTGAAGCCGCAGGAAGTATTGCTGCCATACAGGACAGCTGAACGCGTTGAGCCGCTGAACAGGGCAATTTTTTTACAGTCTCGTGCCTGAACAAGTGTGCCGCTCAGGTCCAGTTTATTAGAATTGGCCTTGACCATGTATGTTTCGCCTTTCTGAAGTGTGATGGTGAACATAGTATTTGCAGCATTGCCTCCGGCTGTTGCACAGGATGGCGTAATGTCTATGGTGGTGCTGTTTTCGGTTGCCACAATGAGAAAGCATGACCTGTAACAACTGCTGTTTCCGGCCTGGTCGCCCATGTGCGAGAAAACCCTGTAATCAACACCAAGTGCTTCAACAGGATACACCAGTGTTGCATCGCAGGAGTATTGTTTTGAATTTTGTGCAGATACAGAAATGGTGTCGCTTGAAGTAATTAGCAATCCCCTGTTTCTGTTTGAACTGGCTTCTGTTCCGGTTACATAACCCTGAGAAACCGGCACAAGCACAGTGTCAACTCCACCGCCACTGCCGATAGCAAATGGCATGCTGACGTTGGTAATAGGATTTGTCACATTGCCGGTTGTTGCTTTAGTACAACTGATTACAATTTTAAGCTGAGGCGCGGAATTATCACTACAACCTCCCGTTCCTCCGAAATTTTCCATGAAACTAACCCAAAAAGTCTTTCCAAGAGTAGATAATTCCTGAGCCTGCGACAAGACCGGCAGACAAAGCAAAACCATCACCACAATGTATCTAGTATAAATTCGATTCATAGACGTTGAAATATTCGGCTAATTTAGTGTAAATAATACTAGTTTTTGCTAATCTTCGACAGTATTTTTTAATAATTACTATTATATTTGATATTCAATGGATTAATTCGTTGTACGGCTAAAAAGTAAAATTCAACGGGCTGAAAATGCCATTGGTCGAACCGACTGGCATTTGACTTTTTTAATTTCTGACATTGTTTACCCGGCTACATTCATTCGATTAAAACCAATAAATTTTTACAAACAAGGCTCATTCAATGTATATTTGCATCTTAATACAATCAAATCTCAATGGATTCAGGTTACCTGGTCATTTTTGTCACTCTTTTATTTTCAGCATTTTTCTCAGGCATTGAGATTGCCTTTATATCTTCGAACAAGTTAAGAATAGAACTGCAAAACAAGCAGGGAATATGGAATGCCCGAATTTTGTCGTGGTATGTCAAGGATCCTTCCAGATTTATCAGCACCACTCTGATAGGGAATAATATTGCACTGGTTATTTACGGAATTGAAAGCGGCAGATTACTGGATGGTTTGCTGCAGGCTCAGATCGACGACTTTTTCTGGCGTTTTGTCATTATCACTATACTTTCTACATTACTGGTATTGATTACAGCCGAATTTTTACCGAAGGCATTGTTCAGGATTAACCCCGATTTCATTTTAAATGCCCTGATTCTTCCTTTCCATATTACATATTTTGTGTTATGGCCAATTGTGGCCTTTATTACCATGATATCCAAATGGATTCTGAAACTGCTGACAGGCGAAAATTTAGCAGCCTCACAACCGGTTTTTAACCGCATAGACCTCGACCATCTGATATCACAAACAGGTCAGATAGAACTGAATGACGAAACCAATCTGAGTACCGAAATGTTTAAGAATGCACTCGATTTCGGCAACCTCAAGGTAAGAGATTGCATGGTGCCCAGGACAGAACTTGTGGCGGTAGACGAAAACGGCAGCATAGAAGAGCTGTACAATACATTCATCGAATCCAGGCATTCCAAAATCCCGGTTTACAGAGACAGCATAGATAACATTACAGGGTATGCGCATCAGGTTTTCATGTTTAAGAAACCAAAAAATATCACCGAAGCCACCATGCCGATTCTGATTACAAACGAAAGCCGCAGTCTGCACGATCAGCTGAAGGAAATGACTCTCAAGCGCAAAAGCATGGCAGTGGTTGTAGATGAGTTTGGTGGTACTGCAGGGATTATTACAATTGAAGATATCATTGAAGAAATATTTGGTGAGATAGACGATGAGTACGACACTGAAGAGTTAAAAGAAATTAAGCTGGACAAGAACCATTACCTGCTCAGCGGCAGGCATCCAATTGAATATCTCAATGAAACATACAATTTCAATATTCCTCAGGATGGTTACGAAACCCTCGGAGGATATATAATCAGTATCTGCGAAAGCATACCTGAAGAAAATGAAGTGATACTTAATGAGTTTTTTGAGATCACCATTAAACAGGTTAAACACGCCAGAATAGAAGAAGTTGAAATAAAGATTCTTCACGGAAGCAAAGAATCGTAATGAAGAAAGTATTGCTTATTCACGGACCAAATCTTAACCTACTGGGTGAAAGAGAACCTGAAACCTACGGCAATACCAGTGAAAGCGAACTGCTTGCGGGATTGCGCAAAGATTTTCAGGAAATAGAAATTAAATTCTTTCAGTCCAATCACGAAGGTGAACTAACTGATATTATACAGAAAGCGGGAAAAGAATCAGACGGCATACTCATCAATGCAGGGGCGTTTTCGCATACTTCAGTTGCCATGGCTGATGCTCTAAATTCAATAGGCATACCTGCTATATCGGTTCACATCAGCAACATATATCAGAGAGAAGAGTTCAGGCATAAAGACCTGATAGCTTCGGCTTGTCAAGGCTCGATAGCAGGTCTGGGTATAAAGGGATATACGCTTGCAATGGAATGCCTGCTCGATTTGCTCAAGGATTAATCCTTTAACACTATCTGGGTAGCCTCGCCGAGTATCTGTTTTAAAAGTATTTTTTTATCGGCGTAATGCGAAGGAATGCTCAGCTCGTCTTTCGAATTGTAAATGGTAAGCAGGGTGCAGTCGGGGAGTGCACTTACTGTGTATTCGCTCTCAAGATCTTTACACAGCTCCTGTATCTTGCTTTCCTTAGTATCGCAACAGGCCGAAAAACTGATGGCCGAGTTCTGCATGACATTGATTCTAACTCTGTGTTTGGCGAAATGCTCGAATATGCGGCTGAGATTATCTTCGGCTATGAATGAATAGTTTTTAGTAGAGATGGACAGCAGCGTCTGTTTTTCTTTCACTATGTAACATTCTTTGGAAAGATTTCCTGCGCTGTTGTTCACAACAGTTCCGAGATCATCGGTATTGATGAAGGAGTTGACGTACAGAGCGATGTTTTTGCTTTTAAGCGGTTGAATGGTTTTCGGATGTATGACAGATGCACCGTAATAAGCCAGTTCGATAGCCTGATTGTAATTGATGGCATCGAGTTTTACTGCTTTGTCAAATTTTTTCGGATCGGCATTCATAACACCTGCCACATCTTTCCATATTGTGACATCGAGGGCATCAAGGCAGTATGCAAAAATTGCTGCAGTGTAGTCGGATCCCTCGCGGCCAAGTGTAGTGGTATTGTTGTTCTCGTCGCGTCCGATAAATCCCTGGGTGATGACTATGCTGCGGTCTATATAAGGCGCCAGTATGCGTTTGATGGTTTCTTCAGTTTCTGTCCACTTAACGCGACCTTCTCTGAAGTTACTGTCGGTTTGAATGAAATTTCTGGCGTCAACCCATTTGTTTCTGGTGTCTATGCTTTGCAGGTAATCGCTTACAATCCGGGTTGAAAGCAGTTCACCATAGCAGATAATACCATCGTAAATCTCGTCGTATGAAACATTCGGATATTTTTTTTCAACCAGGCATTCGAGTTCCATGAACAGATCTTCGAGGTCGGAGAAAATATGGTGTTTGGGATCCGCGATCAGATTTCTGGCAATTGTAAAATGAAAATCTTTCAGTTCGGCGATAATAGCGCGTTTTTCAGAGTCCTTGTTCTTCCAGAAAGCTTCAATTAATTCTTCAAGTTTGTTGGTCGACTTGCCCATTGCCGATATCACCACCAGCAATTTTTCTTCAGAAAACCTTGCAATGATGCGCCCTGCATTCCTTACTGCCTCTGCATCTTTCACCGAAGCACCACCAAATTTAAAGACTTTCATTCTTTTGATTATTTTTGCAAAAATAATTTAGTACAGGCATGAATCAAAATACACTCATCACTTTAAACCAGTTTATAGCAGATCAGCAGAATAAATTTCCGTTTGTTCAGGGAAGTTTGTCAAGGATATTCCGCGACCTTCAACTGGCGGCCAAGATGATTAACCGCGATGTGCGCAAGGCAGGACTGATAGATGTGCTTGGCAATTTTGGCGAAACCAATGTACAGGGTGAGGAGCAAAAGAAACTGGATGTGATAAGCAATGATGTGTTTATGCGCCTGATGGATATGGGTGGCGATTGTGTTTGTGTTGTCTCCGAAGAAGATGAAGACATTCACTGGTGTCCGGGAGGGCAGGATGCCAAGTACATACTGGCCATCGATCCACTGGACGGTTCTTCCAATATTGATGTCAACGCTTCCATTGGTTCTATTTTTTCTGTTTACAAACGATTGTCACAGGATAAGCCTGTAGGCAATGAAGACATCCTGCAGCAAGGTGTTCAGCAGGTTGCGGCCGGTTATGTCATATACGGTACTGCCACCATGTTTGTTTACACAACGGGAAGTGGTGTCAACGGTTTTACCCTCGACGATTCTATTCAGGAGTTCTGTTTGTCGCATCCCGATATCAAAACGCCAAAGAGTGGCAATATTTTTTCTGTGAACGAAGGCAATATGAATGAATTTCCTCAGGGAGTTATAGATTATATCAACTGGTGTAAAGGCAGTAATAAAGAAGAAAAAAGACCTTATTCGGCGCGCTACATCGGTTCGCTAATTGCAGATTTTCACAGAAATCTTTTGAAAGGTGGCGTGTATCTGTATCCACCGACTCAAAAAGCACCTAACGGAAAACTGAGATTGCTTTACGAATGCAATCCAATGGCGTTTCTTGTAGAGCAGGCCGGAGGAAAAGCCAGCAGCGGCACTCAGCGCATCATGGAAATACAGCCCGAGCAGTTTCACCAGCGCACTCCGCTGATTATCGGTTCAGCCGATATGGTTGATCAGGTGCTTGCGCGGATGAATGAGGTGGGGAAGTGATAAGGAGAGGAGGAGAGGAGGAGAGGAGGAGAAGAGTAGAAGAGGAGAAGAGTAGAGGTGGAGAGGAGTAGAATAGAGTAGAGTAGAGTAGAGTAGAGTAGAGTAGAGTAGAGTAGAGTAGAGTAGAGTAGAG
>CAZRKA010000002.1:30369-42966 GCA_964600345.1 uncultured Chitinophaga sp.
TAGGAGAGTAGGAGAGTGAGCCCTCTTACGCTAAAGCTATTAAGGACAATGAGAAAATGAGAGAGGAGATTGTACGCATTCACACCCAATCTCACTCTGTTATTTGTGTCCACGTGAACATCACGGGTCACACCCCGTGTCGTAAAAGCCCGAACGAAATAATAAAAAAAGCCCGATATTTGTTATCGGGCTTTTTCTGACACGGGGTGGTACCTCGCAGAATCGAACTGCGGACACACAGATTTTCAGTCTGTTGCTCTACCAACTGAGCTAAGGTACCCTTTGAAACGGGAGTGCAAAAATATTCTTTTTTTCACTTAAACCAAACTATTTTTTCAATAATTTGATTAATATTGAAGCCAGTTTCAGCCTATGATCAGTCAGATACTCTTTATCGCCGTTACAGCTGTAGCCGGCTACCTGCTTTACAAAAGCATAAAAAGAATCAAAACAAATATCGGATTGGGAAGGTCTGAAGATCGCTCAGACCGCAAGGCAGAAAGATTGCACACCATGATGATGGTGGCCCTTGGTCAGAGTAAAATGGTAAAAAGACCGCTTGCAGGATTCTTTCATATTCTGATTTATGTCGGATTTGTATTGATAAATATAGAAGTACTGGAAATACTTATAGACGGTATTGCAGGTACTCACCGCATCTTCGAACCTATACTCGGCGGTTTCTACGGGATACTCATAGGTTTTTTTGAGATTTTAGGTGTACTGGTTATAGTAGCATGTGTCGTTTTCTTAATCAGAAGAAACGGCGGTGCCGTTAAGCGTTTTAAAGGTACGGAAATGAAAGGCTGGCCGGTTCTGGATGCCAATTATATATTGATCATCGAAATCGTATTGATGAAGGCGCTACTGCTGATGAATGCCGCCGATACGGCGTTTCAGGCAGCATACAATATGCCGGTGAGCTCATTGCTGGCACCTTTGTTTTCGGGCATGAACGAATCGTCGGCGCATATCGTGGTTGAAACTTGCTGGTGGTTTCATTGGGTAGGCATTTTGTTCTTCGCCAATTATGTACCCTATAGCAAGCATCTGCATATCTTTATGGCGTTTCCGAATACCTATTTCAGTAACCTCGATCCGAAAGGCAAAATCAGAAATATGGAAAGTGTCACCACCGAAGTTAAACTGATGCTGGACCCGAATGCGGTTCCTCCCGAGAATTATACTGCGCCGGAGGGTTTTGGGGCTAAAGATGTAAGCGAACTGAGCTGGAAGAATTTAATGGACGCATACAGCTGTACTGAGTGTGGCAGATGCACAAGTTCCTGTCCTGCCAATATCACAGGAAAACTTTTATCGCCCAGGAAAGTGATGATGGATACGCGCGACAGGGTGGAAGAACTTGGCCTTTACAAAGAAAAAAACGGAAAAGATGCACACGACGGCAAGACTCTGCATGAGCGAATCAGTGCCGAGGAACTCTGGGCTTGCACTACATGCAATGCCTGCACCGAAGCCTGTCCCGTCAACATCAGTCCGGTAGACATCATCATGCAAATGCGTCAGTATCTGGTAATGGAGCAGAGTTCTGCACCATCAGAACTCAACAGTATGCTCACTAATCTCGAAAACAACGGCGCACCATGGCAGTTTGCTGCAAGCGACCGCGGAAACTGGGTAAACGAAGAGTAATCGCAATCCATTTTTTTTCATTTCTACTTTTATCAGATGAAGTTGCAGAGCGCAAAAAAGTGCTTAGATCAGGATTTGATTTAAATACATATTCATACCATTGGTCATCATTGTGATGGCAAAGGTCAAATTAACATTGCAGTCATTTTATTGCAGTTTATTTTTGATCTATGAATAAAGGAAAATTAAATTTGTTTTTTGCCGCATGTGTATGCTTTTCAGCATTCATAGCCTGCTCTAAAAAAGAAGAAACACCAGACAACACAAACACCCCTAACAATCAGAATCCACCTGTTGTGTCGCTCGAAGACACAATCTGCCGCAACTGGGAAGTTAAGAGCGCCACTCACAACGGCAGCAATGATCCGAGTTCGCTGGGACTTAAACTCACATTGAACAAAAACGGCACTTATTTGCTACACTCGACAAGTTATCAGGGCACATGGGAATTTATAGAACAGAAATCAAAAGTTTTACTGGATAAAAACACAGCGAATTACAAAACCACCTGGACCATCGTTAAACTCAGCAGTAAAAAACTGGAGGTTACATTTAAAAGCCCTTTTACAGGAGGCAGTGCGGCATGGAGTATGGTGCCATATTGATCCGGCGAACATAATCATTTGCTTAAAGGCATTAATTAGCTCTATAAGATAAGTTTTCGAAGGGCATCTAACAAATACCTGCACCAGATCCACCCTGGCGGAACGATGCAGGGCGAAGCAATACGGTATAACCTTGTGCCGTTAATACATAGGGCAGGGTTTATCCTATATGTATTATCCGCAATATGCGAAAACCTGTCAAAGATTAGTATAATATCTTGACCGAATTTATTGCTTAACTGATAAAAAGTTTTAACATTGCCTTACAAATGAGAAGGTTTATTACAGTTAATATTTTTCTCTGGCTTGTATTTCTGCAGGCGCAAGCAAAAAGGCCATTGACTCACCTCGGTTTTGCAGTCAATAATTTTGTTTGTGCCAAACCGGTCAGCGGATTTCCGAAGTTATTCTATTCTCAGTTTCACCCGGGAATTACAATCTCAAGCGGGTTTAACTGGACTCAGAAACCAAAACACAACCTGATGCAGGGATTTAAAATCGGCTATTTCAGTCACCGTTATGTTGAAAGAAGTTTTATGCTTTATTCGGAGTTCGGCTACAGGTATAAGGCAGGTCCTGCAATAGCTTTCACCGCTGCTCTCGGTGCCGGATACCTGCACATGATTCCGGCAACTCATCAGTTCAGACAGAACGAAGAAGGCGAATGGGAGAAAATTAAACTCAGGTCTCGTCCTCAGGCAATAATCAGCATCAGTCTGGGCATTGACTGGAAATTAGGCAATGGCGGCAACCGCATGTTTATGCGTTATCAGAATATGTTGCAGACACCGTTTGTGCCCGGATATGTACCCCTCCTGCCCTACAATGTACTCCACTTAGGATTTACTGTTCCAATGTCGGCACTGAAGAAAGGAGCCGGGGATGCTAAGTAAATCAAGAGCTTTTGTATTGGTATTAACTGTCGTGTCAATGCTGTTTGCCTGTCGCAAATCTTATGTTGGCAAATCGGAACCCTGTTCTCAGAATTACGCCGACAGCAGTGCATCTCATCCGCGGCATCAGTTATACCAGTCAATAGTAAATAAATATGTCAAAAAAGGTTTGCCCGGCCTGGCCGTATTGATAGAAGACGAGGATGGCGTATGGATTGGAAGTGCCGGTAAATCAGATCTCGATGAGGGAATTGACTACAAACCCTGTACCGTCAGCAAGGTAGCCAGTATTACAAAAATGATGTTTGCTGCTGCCGTCATGCAATTGCGCGAGCAGGGCAGGGTGGATTTAAATGACAAGGCTTCAAAATGGCTGGATGAAGAAATTGTAAGCAAAGTTGAAAATCTGGACAAGGCTACCCTGAGAGATCTGATGCAGCACAGCAGCGGTATTTATGACATCATCACAGATGCCGATTTCTACCTGGCTGTTCTCAACAATCCCAATAAAAAATGGAGTGGTAAGGAACTGATAAAGTTCGCCTATAAAAAACCGGCTTATTTTGAGTATCAGGCTAATGCCGTAAAAGGCAGATACAGCAACACAAATACATTGATACTCAGTATGTGCATAGAAAGTATAACCGGACGTGCGCACAATGAGTGGATGCACGAACTTGTGATAGACAAACTCGGACTGAGCAATACATATTATCACACACACGACGATCTGCCGTCGAATACAGCCCAGGGTTATTTCGATTTGTATAACAACGGCACCATTGTCAATGTCAGTAACCTGATCACAGGAAGCGGAAATGCCTATGGCGGTATTTACAGCAATGTCATCGACCTGCATAAATTCATGCGGGCATTGTTTATCGATAAAACGCTTGTGAGTCAGCAATCGCTGGATCTGATGCAAACCTTTATTGAAGACGACGATCAGGGCAATATCGGTGTGGGTTTATTACAGCAGTATATGAAAATTGATAAACTTAACATGGGTATTGGTCACAGCGGCAGAGACCTTGGTTACAGCGGGGATGCTCACTATTTTCCAAACCGGAATAACAGAATTTTCATCAACCTTTGTAACTATGGCACCAATGGCAATACGGCACTGAGACAGGTGTTTTATGACATGAGGGATGAGTTTGCGAGGGAGATGGGGAGATGAATGAGAAGAGGAGGAGAGGAGAGGAGTAGAAGAGGAGAAGATAGAGGAGTAGAAGATAGGTGAGTAGGCTTGCCATGAATGCGTGCCGACGAAGGAGGCTCTGCTTCATGGAGAGGAGGAGAGTAGGAGAGTAGGAGAGGAGGAGAAGAGAGGAGTAGGAGAGTAGGGGCCTGCCCCGTGTCGTGCCGACGAAGGAGGCTCTGACACGGGGAGGAGAAGACCCACCTTCGCTTAGGCTTCGGTGGGCGAGGGATAATTGTTGATTAGTTACCATTGCGAAAAATGATAAGATACTCGTTAAATATAGATGTAAAAGGGCCGGCGCAGGGAATTGATTACCGCGACGGTCTTGTTTTTGCCGGTTCATGTTTTTCGGAGCACATTGCTGACAGACTAAAGCTTCTGGGTTTTTCGGTTTTTTCTCAACCCAATGGCATCGTTTTTAATCCAATCAGTCTGGCCGATCCATTTCAGCGCATATTCGGAAAAGGAGATTACAAAGACGAGGATTTAATATCGCATGAAGGATTATGGCACAGTAAGTTCCATCACGGCTCCTTTTCAGAAGCTTCGCGGCAGGATGTGCTGAGAAAGGCGAATCATATGCTGCACGAACTCAAACGACGCTTACATGCAGCGCGATTTATGTTTCTTACATTCGGTTCTTCATACGTATATGAATTAACCGAAACAGGCGAGATAGTGGCCAATTGCCACCGTCTTCCCGCTGATGCATTTAGAAAAAGATTGCTGAAACCCGCTGAAATATTTGATACATGGTCTCAGTTGATTAATGAAATAAAGCAATTCAATCCACACCTTCAGATTGTGTTGACGGTATCACCCGTCAAACATCTTCGCGATGGTGTTATAGAAAATAACAGGAGCAAATCGGCTTTATTTTCGGCCATCACTATGCTGGAAGAAACAGATAAAGAATTGATTTATTTTCCGGCTTTTGAACTGGTAAACGACGACTTACGGGACTATCGTTTCTACGCACAGGATGCAGCCCACCCCGGTCACGAAGCCATCGATTATGTTTTTGGCAAATTTACCTCTACATACCTTACCTCTGAAAGCCTGAAGTATATTGCGGATATAGAGAAATATCTGCAGATGAAGCAACACCGTATCAGACGTGAAGGAGGCGAAGCCTATATCCTGCACATGAAACATCTTGAAGATATGCGCAACGAACTCAATGCCCGTTACAGTATTGAACTGTAATTAAAAAAAGCCGTCCTGAACGAGTTTCAGAACGGCTTTTTGGATATTGTAATTGAATATTTTTTAAATCAATTCGAATGCAAATGTTTGTTTCACCTCACTGCCTTCTTTGAGCTCAACTTTGTACTTCCCTTTTTTGTATGCCGGACTTTGTGTAAAATTGATTTTTATCTTTTGCTGGGTACCGTTGAAACTGATTTCTTCCTTGGCGGTATACACGTCGTCTGAATTGCTCAGTTTGGTATTGGTATTACTTAAAACGATGCCGTCAGGATCGATTACCCTCACAGTGTATACCTTGTCTACTTTCTTCTCGGTCAGTTTATTGCCCAGGACATCGAATGTGATTTGCAATCTTTCAACTTTTTTAGCTTTGTAAATCGGGATGTAAACACCTTTCTTTTCGTACATGGGTGTCACAATCACAGGTCCTACACTGGGTTGAGCAGCTGTATTGACCTTGTCGCTGAGTATTCGTTTTTGATTTTCAAGTGCTGCAATTTCATTTTCTCTTTGTTGCAGTCGTGCCTGGTAATCTTCATTCTGAAGCAGCAGTGTATCCATTTCGGAGCGGAATGCCATGTTTTCATTCTGAAGGCGGCTAAGGCTGTCTTTGAGTGCACGCAGTTTGCCGGAACTGCCTCCACCTGCAACCATTGCGCGCAACGAAGCTATTTTAGCAATTTTTTCGTCCAGCAGTTTTTGAAGACTGTCATTGTCGTTCTGATATAAGAGGATTTCTGCCCTCAGACTTTCGACCTTTTTTTCTTCTTCAGTGAGTGCTGCATAAAGGCTGTCTTTAAGACTGTGGTATTTTTGCAGTGAATCTACTTTGGATTCAGCCAGCGCTGTGGCGGTTTTTTCTTTATTCCAGAAAAAATAATTGCCGAAGCCTGATCCTGCAAGCAGCAATAAAAGTAAAATCAGCAATATGTTTTTGCTGCTTCCTTTTTTTTTAGGGGTTTCTATTAGATTGTCTTCCATATTCAGATTTGGTTATTTTTTAGCAATAATAACAAATCTGCAGGACTTATTTTAACTTCTTTGATTCTTAGCCTTTTAGAAGTCAGCAATCCAAATGGAAAATGTTCAATGAAGAGAAGATCGTTTATTTTTCTGGTCGACTGGCCTATATTCCAGTTGATTTTATTGACGCGTTTAAACGTTTTAAGTTCTTTAGGCGTTTCGCCGTAATTCAAAGTAACAAGATTTATTCTGTCTGAATAATCGCGTGCAATGATGCGCAGTATGGCAGTATCGGCCGAAAAACCTGCCTGGTCAAAACGCCACACATAAATATAGGTAGCCTTACGCCTGTACTTTTTGATCGAAACGCTTTTCTTTTCCTTATCGGTGGTATAAAATCTGAATTTTTTCAGTTTCTTTCCGATTACCAGTGCATTTTTAATCTTTGCATCGCTGTCGAGTTCAATATTGATATAATTACCCAGCTTGTCTATGTATAGCACATTATATCGTTTGCCGTTTCTTTCAAAATAGGTTTTACCTGCTTTGGATTCTATTTTGACAATATTGTCGGGTAACACCGTTGAGCCGTAATCACCGATAAGTATGTAGTCATTTTCCGCATCATTGTACAAGCCGTTACAATTCACATCCTTGATCCCGATTCTGAAACTGTCATTTCCGTTTTTGTAATCGCCTGCAATAGTGTTTATCCTCTGCTCCTTAAAACTGTACAAGGCCCCGGCAAATTTTTTGGCGCCGCTGTTTTCCTTGTAATAATCATCGAGCATGCCGATGTATTTCGAGTTATAAGAAAAAGAAAAGCGGCTGATATTAACTGTATAAGTGGCTTTTTTAATGCCGGGATGCCTGAGGACAATATCTCTCTCATTGGCAGTAGAAGGAAAAGTATCCGGAGCTCCGTCGTCGCTCAGGTCTAGGTTGTGATTGCGGTCTATCCAAAGCAAAGCCGGTTTAAAACTTCGCTGATTGTTTCCGATGATGATCAGCGTATAACCCGGCAGGTCTTTTCTTTGGTCTATGCCGCCAAAATAAACATAGGCATAAGAGGTGTCTTTTACACCGCTCATATCGGGCAGTTTTGCGTAAAATTTTCCGCTTTCTTTTTTAGTTTCTACACCCAGATTGATGGGATCTTCGAAAGGCTGTCCAGTATATTTATAGACAGCGATGATGGATTGCATTTTTTTACCCTTTTCGTCCTGTACGTAATTGTTGAGTAGAACTTTACTGACAGAGCTTTGTGCGCTCAGGCCCAGTGAAGCGGCCAGCAAAAGGAGTAAAAACAATCGTTTTGACATGACAATCAGTCGTCCCTTCGGCCGAGGAACATCGAAACGAAATACATCAGGTTGGCAAGTGCACCGGCGGCAGCAACCACATAGGTCATGGCAGCCCATTTAAGCGAATCTTTAGCGCCTTCATGTTCGCGGGTAGTAACTATGCCTTTGGATTCCATCCACACCAAAGCTCTTCTGCTGGCATCAAACTCCACAGGCAGAGTGACAAGTGCAAATAGCGTAATAAATATATTGGCTGCAATGATGATCAGGAGTACACCTGTCGCCATCGGGCTTTTGCTGTAAAAAAGGAAACCTGCGAATACAAACATGAACATATTGACGATGTTCATAATGGTAGCGCTGATGTTCACCAATGGCACCATTTTACTTCTGAGTCCGAGCATGGCATAAGCTTCGGCGTGCTGAACGGCGTGACCGCATTCGTGAGCAGCAACGGCAGCTGCAGCGGCATTGCGCTGATGATAAACAGACTCGCTCAGATTGACAGTTTTATTCATTGGGTTGTAATGATCTGTCAGTTCTCCCTGAACATGGGTGATTTTCACATCGCTGATACCGTGATCGGCAAGCATACGGGCTGCTATTTCGGCGCCCGACATATTGTTCTGGAGTTGTACTCCGGAGTAGTGCTGGAATTTGCTTTTCAGTTTGCTGCTAACCCACATGCTCACAAGCATGACAACTAGTCCTATAATTAAATACGTAAACATGATTACTTCTGTTTTATTTCAATATCCTTATAAGGACAAAAATCATACCTATCAGAAAAACCAGTATTGAAATCCGATTAATGCCGTGCATCATTCGAAGATAGGAATTATCTTTCTGTCCGAATTCAGGTTGTTTTTTAAACGTTAGATATGACCAGATTTTCTTAAACATGTCAGAATAACGGTTGAAATGATATTTTATCGTTAACGACAATTGCTGTCTGATATTTCCCTTTAATCTGGTCGTAGAGTTTCATGCATTCGAATTTGGAAATGAAAAGCCCTACATAAACCTTGAAATTAGGCTCATCCCAGACTACTTCGCTGAAAAAGCGATATTCGGCATCAAAACGCGCTTTCATGCTTTCTGCCCGGCTTCTGTTGTCGCCGTTAAAAATCAGAATATGATAACCCTTGGTTTTGGCGTCAGGATGTTTTCTCTGTGAGGTGCGATAGGTGAGTAATCCATCCAGTCCCTCAGGTTTGCTTACGCTGATTTGCGAAAAAGCCTGTCCGGCATTTCCGATAAATAAAACAGCGATCAATAGAATTTTAATTTTCATATCAGCGTTTTTTTTGTGCGTCTCTTTCCATTTTGCGCCTGTCGGCTCTGCTCATCACTCTTTCGGGCATTTCGCCATTGGTGGACAAACCTTCCATCGGGTTAGGCCTTGCGTTTTCCGAGCTGCTTAGTTTCATTTTACTGAGGTCGGTTTTATGCGGTTCGTTTGCCTTCTGAACTTTTGAATTATCTTCGCTTGCAATCCTCGCTTTGAACAGCATAGAAAGTATCTTGTCGTTCATGCGGCCTATCATGCTCTGGAACAATTTAACCGATTCAATTTTATAAATCAGCAATGGATCTTTCTGCTCGAAAGTGGCGTTATTGGCAGATTGTTTAAGGTCGTCGAGTTCGCGCAGGTGGTCTTTCCATTCGTCGTCGAGTGTTTCGAGGCAGACGTTTTTTTCGTATTCGATGGTCAATGCTTCGCCGTTGCTGTTGACGCATTTCTTTAAATCTACAGGAATTCCGAAATTCTTGATGCCGTCGGTAAAAGGAATTATGACGTATTCAACCTTATCGCCTTCCTGAGTCTGTATTTTTTTAAGAACGGGCAGGGCAACATCTCTTATCTGTCTTTGTCTGCTCTGATATGATTCTATCAGGTAGTGGTAAAGTTCATCTGCAAGTTGCTCCGCTTTTGTTGATTTAAAAGTATCGATGTCAAATGGCAGTTCGAGGGCAAAAGACATGGCGAGTTCGAGCGAAAGGGCTTCGTAATCATCGCTGTCTTTGGCAATAACCACTTTGTCGTCGCACCAGTCTGACAGCATGTTTTGTATATCCAGAGCCAGTCTGTCTCCAAGTAAAGCGTTTTTACGACGCTTGTAAATAACAGTTCTCTGTTTGTTCATCACATCGTCATATTCGAGCAAGCGCTTACGCATCCCGAAATTGTTCTGCTCCACTTTCTTCTGACTTCTTTCAATGGTTTTGCTCATCAAGGAGTGCTGTATGACTTCACCTTCCTTGTAACCGAATTTATCCATGAGCTTGGATGCGCGGTCGCTGCCGAATTTGCGCATCAGGTCGTCTTCGAGAGAAACAAAGAACAAAGAAGAACCCGGATCTCCCTGCCTGCCCGAACGTCCTCTGAGCTGACGGTCGACACGACGAGAATCGTGTCTTTCGGTACCAACAATCGCAAGTCCACCGGCTTTTTTAACTTCTTCTCCAATCTTGATATCCGTTCCCCTTCCTGCCATATTGGTCGCTATTGTTACCGCCGACGGCTTACCGGCTTCGGCAACAATCTCGGCCTCTCTCTGGTTTTGTTTGGCGTTCAGCACATTGTGCTTAATGTTGCGCAATTTGAGCATCCTTGAAAGCAGTTCGGAAATTTCGACTGAAGTAGTACCTACAAGTACAGGTCTTCCTTCGGATGTCAGTTTTACAACCTCGTCAATAACCGCGTTGTACTTTTCGCGCTTGGTTTTATATATCTGATCGTCTATGTCTTTTCTGAGTATGGGTCTGTTGGTCGGGATTACAACCACATCGAGCTTGTAGATTTCCCAGAATTCACCGGCTTCTGTTTCAGCAGTACCGGTCATACCTGCCAGCTTGTGGTACATTCTGAAATAATTCTGCAGGGTAATGGTTGCGAAAGTCTGAGTAGCCGCTTCAACCTTTACATTTTCCTTGGCTTCTATTGCCTGGTGCAAACCGTCGCTGTATCGTCTGCCTTCAAGCACACGACCGGTTTGTTCGTCTACTATCTTCACTTTACCATCCGCAATGATATATTCTACATCAAGTTCGAATAGGGTATAAGCTTTAAGCAACTGATTGATGGAGTGAATGCGTTCTGATTTAATGGAAAAATTCCGCATCAGTTCGTCTTTCAGTTTTGCTTTTTCTTCAGACGGCAATGCAGATTTCTCGATATCGGCAATTTCAGTTCCCACATCCGGAATGATGAAAAAGTCTTTTTCTTCGCCCGACTGTGTAATGGTTTCTATACCTTTTTCGGTAAGTTCTACCTGATTGTTTTTCTCGTCGATTACAAAATAAAGTTCAGCATCAGCTTTGTGCATTTCTTTCTGCTGATCCTGAAGGTAGTAATTTTCTGTTTTTGTCAGCAAGGCTTTCATACCCTGTTCACCCAGGAATTTAATCAGCGATTTGTTTTTGGGCAAACCTCTGTATGCGCGCAATAATGCCAATCCGCCCTGTCCTTCCTTTTCTCCGGTATTGCCGGCTTCTATTTGTTTTTTAGCCTCTATCAATAAAGCATTAACTGCTTTCTTCTGCGCTTCAACAAGTTTTTCAATACGCGGTTTCAGACCGGTGTATTCCTGTATATCGCCTTTGGGTACCGGACCCGAAATAATCAGCGGTGTGCGGGCGTCATCTATCAGCACCGAGTCAACCTCGTCTACCATGGCATAATGGTGTTTGCGCTGAACGAGTTCTTCGGGGCTGTGGGTCATATTATCCCTGAGGTAATCGAATCCGAATTCGTTGTTGGTGCCGTAGGTAATATCGGCAAGGTAAGCTTTGCGTCTTTCGTCGCTGTTCGGGCGGTGGTAATCAATACAGTCTACGCTCAGGCCGTGAAATTCGAATATTGGTCCGTTCCACTCACAGTCTCTTCGCGCCAGATAATCGTTGACAGTAACGATGTGAACGCCTTTGCCGGCAAGGGCATTGAGATACGCAGGCAAGGTAGAAACAAGTGTCTTACCTTCACCTGTAGCCATTTCAGAAATTTTGCCCTGATGCAAAACGATACCGCCAATCAGCTGCACATCGTAGTGAACCATGTTCCATTTGACATGTCCGCCTGCTGCCAGCCATTCATTGGCATAAACAGCCTTATCGCCTGTAATAATGACATTGGGCTTGCGTTTGGAAAGCGCTCTGTCAAAATCGTTTGCCGCTACTTCCATACTGCTGTTTTCGCTGAATCGTTTTGCTGTTTGTTTGACTACGGCAAAAGCTTCAGGTAATATTTCAAGCAATATTTTTTCGAGTTCGGCATCTCTTTCTTTCTCAATTTTTTCAATGTCTGAATACAGATTGTCCTTTTCGATGACATCATCGGCAGTCAGTTTTTCAATTTCTGCCTTTATGGCATTAATCTTCTCGTCTGTTTCGCTAAGTCCCTCTTTTATACGCTGTTTGAACTCCTGTGTTTTGGCGCGGAGTTCGTCGTGGGAAAGTGAGTTATATTCTTCGAACCATTCGTTTATTTTCTCTACCAGAGGCATCAGCTTCTGAACGTCTTTCTCGCTTTTACTGCCGCCGAAGACTTTCGATATACTTTTAATGAGGGAATTGAGCATAAAACTGCAAAGATATTGATTTTAGGGTATTATTTACGGAGTTTTAAGACCAAAGATAGTACCAAAGCGAAGAAGAAAGGAAGGTGTGACGAAATGGCATTATAAGAAGCAATCTCAAAAATACCTTTTTTGTCTTTTCGGCATCTTTTTCATTTATCCTTCGTTACTCTCATTACCCAGACTTAC
>CAZRKA010000003.1:0-28645 GCA_964600345.1 uncultured Chitinophaga sp.
GAAGGCAATTTTCAGAAAACAGATCGACCTTCCTACAAGTTCTTTCGGTTACTATGTTAAATGGGAAATATGCTGTAGAAATGTACAGGTTAATCTCCGCAACGACCAGGACGGGACACCATTCATCGGTCAGACTTATCAAACCATTATTCCGCCAACTGCTGTAAAAAACAGTTCTCCTTTCTTTACAGATGTACCTGTGCCTTTTATCTGTATCAATGATACCACCGAACTGAATAATTACGCCGTGGATCCTGATGGTGATTCATTGGTGTACCGGCTGGCAACCCCCTGGTATGGCGCCAGTCTCTCAACCAACTATCCGGCATGTGGTCCGCAATACGTTTCTCCGGTTCCTATCAACCCTATGGATTATGAACTGGGCTATAACGGCAATATCCCATTCGGTGCCAACGGAATTGCTCAGATTAATCCCAATAACGGCGTTACAACCTTTATGGCTAAAAAAGCCGGCAATTACGCCGTAGCTCTGGATCTACTTGAATATCGAAACGGAGTGCTGATGAGTTCGACCAGGCTCGACATGCAGATTCTGGTAATTAATTGCGCACCCAATAACAAACCTACAATCTCGACTTCAACCCGCAATTACACCATAATGGCCGGCGACCAGCTTTGCTTTGATGTCATTGCCAACGATAAAGATAATCACAATATAACTCTCAACGGTTTTGGCGACCTTCTGACAGGTGCCAATGGTTTTACCGGCAACAGGGCAACTTTCCCGAGTGCTTTCGGAAAGGGAACAGTAAGTTCAAAATTCTGTTGGAAGACAGACTGTAACCAGGCCAGAAATACACCGTATATTTTTACAGCAAGAGCCGTAGACGACGGGTGCCCGTCCAAGTTTACGCTTGTAAACGTCAATATTAAAGTCTTGCCATTTACCGGCAAGGTAACACTTAACGGTCCGCTAACACCCTGCGAGGGTTCAAAGGACAATATCTACAACATAAGTACAACTGCCGATACTCCTGACGAACTGGTGGGTTTAACTCATGTCGTTACAGTGAACGGAGGAGTGCTCGTTTCGCAAACTTCATCTCAGTTAAGGATAAACTGGAATAAAGGCAACCCTCAGGGTACCATTACCATCTATCCCGTTTCCAGATTTGGATGTCAGGGTCCTGCTTTTACGCTTATTGTTAAACTTCAACCGTCTGCACCTACGCCTGTTTTAAATGCAGTTGATACCGTTTGTGAAAATTCGCAGGAGACATACAGTACGAATCCAACAGCCGGTTACACATACCGCTGGTGGGTTAGCAACGGCAGCATAGTTGGCAATTCGACCTCCAACTCTGTCAGTATAGTATGGGGAAGCCCCGGTTCGGCCCAGGCCAGACTGGTTCAATACAGCCAGAACGGATGTCCCAGCGATACAGCTTATATCAATGTATGGATTTCGAAACCACAAACACCTGCTATACTAGGCAAGAAATCTGTTTGCCCTAATTCCAGCGGTCTGGTTTACAGTGTAGCCAGTACAGCTGCAGGCAGTACTTTCAACTGGTTCGTTACGGGAGGTAACATAGTGGCTAATAACGGGAATTCCATCACAGTAAACTGGGGTAATCCCGGCACCGCGATGGTAAAGGTAATAGAGATAAATCGTTTTTCATGCCTGGGAGATACTGTTTACCTGCCGGTAAACCTTACTTATACACTCGAAGCGGATTTGATAGCCGGTGATACTGATATCTGTGAATTTACAAGCAATCAGATTTTTGAAGTACCTCTGAGTCCGGCTACGGTTTACAACTGGAGTATAAGCGGTGGTGTGATAATTTCCGGTCAGGGCAGTAACTCTATTACAGTAGACTGGGGCGCTGCAGGAACAGGCAATATCAGCATGTACGAAACCAGTTACGATTCTGTCAACAACCGCACCTGTATCAGCAATCTGGTTAGCCGTACCATCAACATCCGCCCATATCCGCAAGCCAATATCATTGCAGGTGATTTTGAAGTCTGCCAGTTCTCAGGAGCAGGGAATTACTCTCTCAACGGTTTTGCCAATTCATATTATTTATGGACTATCAACGGAGACAGTTCAGGTATCAGCGGACAGGGAAGTAATACAATTACACTGAATTATAACACAGAAGGAAGCTTTGGTATCCGCGTAATCGAAATCAGTGAGTTTGGATGTGCGGGCAATCCTGTTGATTCTGTTTTGATTGTTCATCCTAAACCCAGAACAGGTCCAATCTTGGGAGACAGCATTATTTGTTCTCCAAATTTATTAAACTATCCATATTCCGTTACCGGATTTTCCAGCTCAATTTATTCCTGGTTTATTGACGGAGGCAGCAGTGCCCAACCTTCAAGCGGAAAGACTATCACGGTTAACTGGATTGGTCAGCAACTAAGTTCTATCAAGGTGATCGAGGTTTCCGACTTCGGGTGTCCGGGAGATACTCAGAAACTGAATGTATTTTATGACAATCCTTATTTGTATCTCAATTATATCACAGTAAATCCTCCGCCAAGGGCCGACGACGGCATTGATGTTTTCTGGACCATTAACAATGCACCGAAATACAATGGACAATTTGTTATTGAAAAGAGAGCAGCGGGTTCCGGAGATCCGTTTGTAACAGCAGGAACTGTTAACGGTTCATCGGTAACATTCAACGATTTCAATACAATGAACGACTCCAATGCCTGGGAGTACAGGGTAAGAGGGGCTGATCTTTGCGGTCAGACACTTTATTCTTCATTGCACACAAATATATTGCTGAAGGGAAATAAAACCGGAGGATACGAAGTTGCTATGAATTTTACGCCTTATTTCGGGTGGGGAACAGCGGGTATCAGATACGATTTGTACAGAATGCTAAAGAATTCGGGCGTATATGAATTATATTCACCGGGCATCACTGATTTTAAAGCAGCATTTTCAAATGGGCTCGAATATTATACCCAATGCTACAGAGTAATGGGAACTAAACTTGGAACAGACACAGTGACATGGAGCAACGAAATATGTTTCAATTTCGATCCGGTGATTTATATTCCGGACGCTTTTTCTCCAAACGGCGACGATTACAATGATGTTTTTGGTATCAAAGGTGGTGCGCTTAAAACAGTAGATTTCTATATTTACAACCGCTGGGGCGAAAAATTATTTGTAGGAGAGAGTATCAATGATACCTGGAACGGCACATACAAAGGAAAAGACCAGCCTCAGGATGTTTACATGTATTATTGTTTCTACACCGGTTTCGATGGCCGCAAATACTCAACAAAGGGAACCATTACCCTGCTCAGATAGACTTTTATTCTTGATTCAACTCATGATAATTTCAGCCATAGTTGCTTGAATAAAAGGGATTTTAATCAAACTCTCCACTTTTAACATGTATGCCAATTTTCGTAATTGCTTGTAATTATTTCGGATTATTATCCGGAAATATTACGACATTTGCGATGGAAAATTATGGCAATTAAAATAACAGATGATTGTATAAACTGCGGGGCATGTGAACCGGAATGTCCCAATAATGCAATATATGAAAGTGGTGTTGAATGGAGGATTAAAGACGGCACCAGCGTTGAAGGCAGTTACACCATGAGTGATGGTTCAGTAATAGCTGTCGACCAGAAATTTCCGCCAATCAGCAATGAAGTCTATTTTATTGTTGCGGATAAATGTACGGAATGTATGGGTTTTCACGAAGAACCTCAATGTGCAGCAGTATGTCCGGTTGATTGTTGTGTACCCGATCCTGAAAAAGTTGAATCCGAAGAAGTATTACTGGACAGAAAATCCAGACTACATATCTGATGTCTTATAAAGGAAGCTGTCTTCAAACCTATATTCCTGTTAGGAAAGAACCAAAGCCTTCCGCAGAGATGGTAACATCGCTGATTTTTGGCGAATCTTACTCCGTAGATGGAGAAGAAAACGGATTTTTGCATATTGTGACTGATTTTGATTCATACAGCGGATGGATTAGTGCTAATTCATATGCCGAATACAGGGAATACACGCATATCAACGAACACATATTCATTGAAGCAAGAGGAGAGCATCAGATAATGTTTATTCCCTGCGGCGCGCAAATTCCTGAAAACGGAAATATTGAAATTGACGGAGAGGTATTCAAGCCTGAGAGAAAACTGAAGACTTATCACCATCTTCCTTTGCCGCTTCGACTGCAGAAACTCGCCATGTCTTTTATGAATATGCCTTATCTGTGGGGTGGCCGTACTTTTATGGGTATAGATTGCTCGGGATTTACACAGATAATATATAAAGCCAACGGATATTCTTTACCGCGGGATACAGGAATGCAAATCAACTTTGGGAGGACACTAAGTTCATCGGAAGCTAAACCCGGTGATCTGGTTTTCTTTTCCAAACCTGACGCGGATAAAGTTGTTCATGTCGGTATGCTGATGGAAAAAGAACTGGTTATTCACGCAAGCGCCAGGGTCAGAACAGATAAATTGCAAAACGACGGATTGCATATCAATGGTAAACTTGAATACAAACTGATGCAGATTCAAAGAATAATCTGATAATGGCTATTCCCTCCAACTGGAAAAAGAAAAGCAAAGAAAGTCAGAAGCAATATAAACGCTTTCTCGACAAGGTTGATCAGTCTTCTCTGATAAAAAAATTACCGTCATTACATGAGGAGGCATTTTCTAATATAAATTGCCTGGATTGCGCCAATTGCTGCAAAAACCACAGTCCGACATTTAAAACTACTGACATCAAACGAATCAGCAAATTTCTGGGATTGCGCGAATCAGAATTCATTGAATCGTATCTCAGGCTGGATGAGGATAATGACATGGTGGTAAAAAAGAGTCCATGCCCTTTTCTCGCTGCAGACAACACATGTAATATCTACGATGTAAGGCCGTCCGACTGCGCAAGATATCCATATACAGATGAAGATGTTTTTGTTAAGCGGAAAAATTTAACCCTTGCCAATTCGATGGTTTGTCCGGCTGTTTTCCATATTCTGGAAAAAATATCCGCGAATGACTAACTTTGCGCCTGATGAAAATTGACTGTCACGCGCATATTATGCCTGCAAAATGGCCGGATCTTAAATACAAATTCGGATATGGCGGATTCATACATCTCGAGCATGATGAAAAAACGAGAACAGCCAATATGTTTCGCGATGACGGCAAGTTTTTCAGAAAAGTAGAAGAAAATTGTTTCAACGCTGAGGCCATACTATGGGATATGTCGGCTAATCACGTAGATAAAATGGTGCTTTGCACTGTTCCGGTCTTGTTTAATTATTGGGCAAAACCGGCAGATACGGCCTGGTGGGCATCTTTTCTCAACGACCATATAGCAGGAGTTCAGGATTCTCATCCCGATAAATTCATTGCTTTGGGAACCTTGCCTATGCAGGATATCCCTCTTGCAGTGAAGGAACTGGAAAGAATCAAGAAGCTGGGAATAAAAGGAGTTCAGATTGGTTCCAATATCAATAAGATCAATCTGGACGACGATCGTTTTCTGCCTTTTTACGCAGCACTGGAAAGTCTTGACATGGCACTTTTTATTCACCCCTGGGAAATGATGGGTGAAGAATATATCCAGAAGTTCTGGCTTCCCTGGCTGGTTGGCATGCCTGCAGAAACAAGCAGGGCTATTTGCAGTATGATATTCGGGGGTATTTTCGATAAATTTCCAAAATTGCGGGTCATGTTTGCACATGCCGGCGGCTCATTCCCGTTTACTCTGGGCAGAATTGCACACGGATGGGCAGTAAGGCCTGATCTTGTAAATCTGAATGATGTCAGGAATCCAAAGGATTATATTGGCAAATTCTGGGTAGATGGTATTACCCATGATCAAAAATCATTCGAATATCTGCTTGATTTGTTCGGAGCCGATAAAATTTGTTACGGAACTGATTACCCTTTTCCGCTGGGAGATTTAGAACACGGCAAGTTCATAGAAGAAAATCCTCATATTTCAGATGCAGATAAAGAAAAGATTTTCAGTAAATCAGTTACAAATTTTTTAAAACTGTAAAAATATCAGAACTGCACTTAAAATATCCAGTGCGGCTAATCCTAAATTCAGGGTGCTGCAAAGTCTCGAAAAATCTAAGACTCGCAGACAAACAGGCTTGAGTTCGGTTGAAGGTCATAAAGAAATTGAGATGGCACTTGAAGGCGGGTGTCAGTTCAAAATGGTTTTTTATGTCGGTGAACTGGCAGATATGAAACTGATCAGTGAAATATTGATTAAAAACAGAGATGCAGAATTGTTCGAAATCGGAAGGGACTTATTTGCTAAAACTGCTTACCGTGAATCCACAGGTGGAATTATTGCCTGTATAGTAAGTCCCGAAATCAGACTTCACGAATTAAATCTGCCACAAAATCCGCTCATATTAATAGTAGACGGGGTTGAGAAACCCGGGAACCTAGGAGCCATGCTGAGGACAGCTGATGCGGCTTCGCTTGATGCGGTAATATGCAGCAATTTACCCGGCGATTTATACAATCCCAATACCATTCGGGCAAGTCTTGGTACAATTTTTACGGTCAAAGTTTGCGCTGCCAAAGGTGAAGAATTAAGAATCTGGCTTAAAGAGAATGGGATAAAAACATTTTGCACCAATCTTCATGAAGCAGTTGATTATCTTGATGCTGATTACCGCGGTCCTTCTGCAATTGTGATGGGTACAGAAGCCCATGGTATCGGCAGGGAATGGATTGATTTTGCCGATAAAAATGTCAAGATACCAATGCAGGGGAAGATAGACAGCATGAACGTTTCTGTAGCTGCTGCCCTGATGGTTTTTGAAGCCAAACGGCAGAGACGCAATTAACTTGCTGATTGCTGATAATGTGCACTTAGTTTTTCTGCCAGGGCAAACATCAGACTTTCTTCAAATGGTCTGCCCATTATTTGCATGCCAATAGGCATATTGTTGTCAGGATGAATGCCAAAAGGAATAGATAGTCCCGGACTGCCTGCAAGATTGGATTGCACGGTGAACAGATCTGCCAGATACATCGCAATCGGGTCGTTTGATTTTTCGCCGATTTTAAACGCAACTGTACTTGTTGTCGGTGTGACAATCAAATCGTAGTCGCGGAAAATTTCCATTGTCTTATTTCTGATTAGTCGGCGGATTTTTTGTGCTTTGGTGTAATAAGCATCGTAATAATCGCTGCTTAAAACAAAAGTTCCCAGCATGATACGGCGTTTGACTTCTTGTCCAAATCCAATAGTACGCGATTTTTTGAATGTCGTTTCAAGATCAGTTGCCTGATCGCTTCTGTATCCGAAAGTAAGGCCGGAAAAACGACTGAGATTGCTGCTGGCTTCGGCAGTTGTAAGTACCTGGTAGCAAGGCACCATCTGATCGAGATAAGGAAAATCTATTCCGCTTACCCGGTGTCCTTCAGACTTCAATAAGTCGAGAAACTTCTCTGTTTCAATTTTGATCTGCGGGTCGAGCCCGGGATGCTGCAGGCAATCGTTGATATAGGCAATTTTTAATCCGTCCTGGGGTAAATGACTGTGGTATTTGTAATGCGGATTATTTGCCATGGTGGCGTCGTGTCCGTCGGCACCTGCAATTACTTCCATAATCAGAGACATATCGCTTACAGAAGATGTAAATGGTCCGATCTGGTCGAAACTGCTTGCAAATGCTATCAAACCCCAGCGACTAACAGTGCCATAGGTAGGATAAAGACCGTATAAACCAGTGAATGCGGCCGGTTGTCTGATGGAGCCTCCGGTATCACTGCCAAGTGATGCCAGGCACATGTCTGCCTGAACAGCCACTGCACTGCCTCCGCTGCTTCCACCCGGAACTCTGGTTTCGTCGATGGCATTGAGTACCGGTCCGTAGGATGAATTTTCATTGCTTGCTCCCATGGCAAATTCGTCGCAATTTGTTCTTGCAATGATTATGGCATCTTCGGCAAGAAGGCGCTCAACGACAGTGGATGAATATAGAGATTTGAAGCCTTTGAGTATTTGAGAAGAAGCACCCGATGTGTGGTCTTTGTAGACAATATTGTCCTTAATGGCTAAAACCATACCTGCCAGTTTACCTGCAGTGCCTGAATCTATTTTTTGCTGAATGTGAATAGCAGCTTCCTGAGCTTCATCCGAAAATACTTCGAGGATAGCGTTCAGATGCATCTGAGACTCTATCCTCGAAATGTAGTAATCAACTAGTTGAGGTAATGAAATCCTTGATTCAGAAATTTCTTTTTGAATTTCATTCAAAGAAGAGAAACGTTTTTTCATCCTTAGGGTGAATAACTATTTTTCTTCAGAATCGGCAGGTTTGTCTTTCAAACCTTTTTCGATTTCGCTTTTAACATTGTTTTTCGCATCGTTGAATTCACGAATACCGTTGCCAAGACCTCTCATCAATTCGGGAATTTTTTTACCACCGAAGAATATAAGGATAACAACGAGGATCAGAATCATAGAGCCGCCTCCAATGTTTTGTAAAAAAAGTACTGACATGTCGTTTAAATTAACCCCGCAAAGATAGTGATTCCACATCGATTATTAAATATTTTTCGCGCTTTTTTGGGGGTTTAAAAAAAATTTTTATAAGTATCGATAAATCTGTTGATTTGCAATAAGAATAACGTATTTATCATGAGTCAGACCATAAGTGATGTTTTAAAAGAATTTTCAAATAATCTTGACAAGTGTATCAATCATACGGTGCATGAATTTTCTAATATCCGTGCCGGGAAAGCCTCACCCGGAATGTTGGAAAGCGTGGTTGTGGAATATTACGGATCACCTGTCCCACTGGCTCAGGTTGCCAATGTTTCAGTACCTGATGTCAGAACCATACTGGTGCAGCCCTGGGAAAAAAGCATTATCAACGATATAGAAAGAGCCATCATTAACAGCAATCTTGGATTTGCGCCCGGAAATGACGGAATTGCCATTCGTATCACTATACCGCCGATGACTGAGGAAAGGCGCGCACAGCTGGTTAAAATGGTAAAGCAGGAAGGCGAAGCCAGTAAAATTGTTGCGAGGAATTACCGCAAGGATACTAACGAAAAAATCAAAAAGCTGCAGAAAGACGGTCTGAGCGAAGATGAGGCAAAAGACTCGGAGGCAAAGGTGCAGAAACAACTCGACGGCATCATAGCCAAGATAGACAGCATGATTGCTGATAAGGAAAAAGAGATCATGACAGTTTAAATTTACCTGTTTCATCTTTGTCTTCACAGCCTCAATTGCCATTTAACTGTCATATATTTCTTTGAATCAGCATTCTTAGTTTAAAATATTATATTTGTGTAGGATACTTCTGTGAATACACGTTTTGTTTTTCTGTTTTGTGCAGTTTTTGCCTCCATCAGTGATGCTTTTTCGCAGGCACCTTTGAACGACAATTGTGAAAATGCCTCACTTATTGATATCCCGGATCAGGGGTATGGATTCGGAAAATTTCTCTCATATAAATCGAATGTCAGCGAAGCCACCAGGCAACAAGCCGAGCATTGTATAGAAGAGCTTGAAGAATCGGGTAATTGTACGAAAACTGTCTGGTATAAATTCTATATCGCCAGTACAAGGGATCTTTCAGTTAAACTGACACAGCAAGACAGCGCCATTCCTCAGATTTTTGCCGGATTTAACATCTACAGCATTCCCGATTGCAACTACACGCTGTCAGATTTAAGCAAACAACTGGTTCCATTGAACAAATTCGGGATTTCGGGTAATACCTGCTTAAGTGAAGGCTGGTATCTGATACAGGTAGGGTGCAAAATGAAAGCCAAAGGCGAATTATGGGTAGAGCTCAATCTGGGTAAGCCATCTTCTATGCCTTACGATCAGCTCAGCGATAAGTACGTTTTTCCGGATCTTGGGAATGGTGGATATTCAAGGTATTTAAGTTTCAATTGCAGCAGCCTTGAACCAGGCGAAAGCCAGGTAATCGGAGACAGTAATTTTAACAGAAGTATCTGGCTACAGGTTAGTTTCGAAGCAGGAACATTGAGTAATTCTGTTTTCTGCAAATATTCAGATTTGAGAAATGCAAGGCTTAAATACAGGATTTTCAAAGACACCGCCACATCTGATTCTATTAAAAGTTCTAAACCATTTATTGAATTAGAACCGGATGGATATTTTTACAGGGAAGTTTGCCCTGCTAATGGCAATTCCGGTAAGAAAATCGTTTTACAGATAATAACTGATAACCAGAATGTCTATCTGGATATTTCTGCGTTTCAGAGCAAATACAACAGCGACGATTGGAATACCCCGGCAACAGGCAATATTTACAATCTTGATTATTCTTATCAGCAGCCGAGAAAGCACTACTATAACTGTGAAGCACTGTTGGCAAAACACAAATGCAAGCAAGTGATTCCTGAGTATTTTGTCCGGAATTATAAAATTCAGACCTACGGGAGCAATGGCAAAATAACGGATGTTGCCGATACTTTCAGATTTGCATCTTACACAATTTTAAATGTGAAAGAGAATGGACGTCTGAATGTAGAAACAGATTATACTTCAACTGCTGATGAGTATTATCATTACGCTTTATATCTGGGAGACATCAGGAACTCGTGCAATTTGATTTTATTGCACGATACTTTCATTAATGAGCGCAATTCCGGCGACGGTTACAACAATTGTGTAAATGCAGGCAATACTTACACATTGCTAACAAGTGTCAGCAGACTGACAGATACAGAGAAACATCAGCGCGTCCAGCTTAATAAGCCGGATTACAAAAAGAAATATTTTCATCCAAAGCAGGCAGAAAAGATTAAATCGTTTGACCCGTTGAAAGACACTTGGTTTTCGAGTGAGAAAATAGATTTTAAAAGAAATGATACTACCATAAATATAGATACTGTCAGTGTAAGCGGTAGTTTCAGCTATCACGAAATTTATATTTCTGAAAGTGCCGACCTGAGCATAGTTGCTTCGGGTTGCGGTATGTATCTGTTTGGCGGACAAATCAGCAACGGTACTGCCTATAGTCTGACAAATGTCAGTTATGCTGCTCCATCGGGCTCTTTTGGGTTTTACAAATCAGGCGGCTTTACCGGCGGTTCTTATACTTATGGCAAATGTTTCTACCTGCCAAAGGGATACTACACAATTGTATCTGTGATGCATACTTATAATTACAACAGAGAAAAGCTTTGTTTTAACAGCGATCACTGGATAAATTTTGTTCCCAATCTTCGCTGTCCGGCCAATAACAATACTGAACCCGGATTTGCATTTCCTATAAACGGCAATCAGGATGTGCTGTCGGCCACCGACAATTTACAGGGACTTACATATGTTTTTCAATTAAATTTTTGTAAGGATTGTGATAATGGTTCAATCTTAAAACCAAAACTATCATGTAATACTTTGAGTTACGTTAAAAAGAACAGCACATATTACTATTATACTTTTTTCCTTTCCGAAAATGCGAGTTTTTACGGTCCTTCCGTATTTGAACTTTTCGAGGGAAATGCTATGCTCAACCCTCAGATTGTGAGCGACAGCAGCAGGATAATTTCACCCTGTTCTCAGGGTAATATGATATGTAACCTCAGAGGAAATACAACCTATACACTTGTGGTTCCAATGAATATTGAGATAAGTACCAAAACAAGCATTTCCTTTGTCAGGCATACAAAAACGCCTAATGATTATGCGGCTGCGGCTTATGATTTCGGACATTTCCCTGATTCGGACAAAAGAAATAGCAACTTTGTAGCAATAACATGTCATACAGGTGCTTCAAAAACAGATCCTTCACCATATCAGAGTTATAATAATAATGCGAAGACTGTTCCCTATAAAGATACCCTGAATAAAAGGAGTATTCAGGGCGGCAGGAATATCTGGTATACATTTACGGTTTCAGGATATTCGAGCATTAAATTAAAGGCAGAGGGCAGGAATGGATATATCAGTCAGAGCGGTGTAAGTGTTTTCAGGTATAAAGGTGTCTATCGTCAGGACTACAAGCAGGCCCTTAAGCAGAATTTTGACAGTACCATGAACGGTATGCAATATGTCAAAAACAACAGCATCGGTTCGGGATCTGATATTGTTTTCTATAACGAATCGTGCATGGACAACCGTTATTTTGTTTTGATAAATGGAAGTAATGCAGGGAGTTTTGAGGTAGCACTCGAAGTTAGTGTTACAAAACTGAGTACCATGTCTGACGGCGACCACTGCAGCAATGCAGTAACAGGTATATATAAAACGTTTGGTGATTATAATCTGAGTACCGGGAATGCCTGCCATACTTACGGAGGCTCGGCCTACGAATCGGGGACATATAACGGCTATAAAAGCAGCTGGTTCAGAATTAAAGTTGAAGGATTAAAACGCTTTGACCTCAGTATAAAACCTACAGAAATGAACGGTCTTGAATCTTTCAATGTTTATGGAGGTACCTGTGATGCCATGACACGAATAAGTAAATCGAGTAATCGCTATTCCTATTTTACGCTTACCTGTATGGGTTCCGGCGAGTACTTTATTCAGGCAATTTGCAGAAGCGATATTGATGCAAATTCCGGATTCAGCATCAGTATTACAGACCCGGGCAACACTGTTTGCAAACCCTATGATTTCAAGTATCCTATAGCCCTCTTCGAATTAAAAGGCGGATGTCACAGGCAGGATAGTATTTTTACATCTAATTTATCGACTAAAGGAGATGATATCAGCTATCGCTGGTTTATTAATGGGTTGTTTGTAAGTAATTCAGAGAAGCCGTTGTTTATGCGCACTGATCAGTCACTGAAAGACAGCAATACAGTTACACTGATAGTTTTTAATTCGGCTGAATTCACCTCGGATACTTTCAGTATGCCGTATATCAGAGATACTAAAATTTACAATTTTGAAATAAAAGGTCCGCCGTTATCTTATTGCTATGATACACTGCGTCTCGGGGTCAAAACAGATTTCACGAAAAAACTTAATTACCGATGGTCTTATCTAAAAACGGGAGGAGTTTTTTCATACGAACCAGTCTATACACAGAGCAGAGTTTATGACTACGACTATGTACTATATGCAGAAAGTGATAACTGCGAATTTTCAGATACATTTTATGTCAACCTGATCAGCACGCTCAAGCGCTTCAGGGATACAGCATTTTGCCAGGGTGGGAAGTATATTGTCAAGAACAACACAAACGATAATATGTATGTCGGTAATGAACTGATATACATCGGAGATTCGATGGTTTTCCCGGACACGAAAAAAATCATTGTCTCATACAGTGACAGTACCTGTAACTACAATGATACAGTACAGATTAAAGTTGAATACGGTCCAAAATTACTTAGCCGGGATGATGCTTTATACTACTGCAATGTCAGTGAAGTAGAGTTGGGTTATGCCGGTGAACCGTTGTTGAATTACGACTGGAGTACCGGAGATACGACAAAGACAATCAAAGTAGTTAAATCAGGAACATACAGACTTTACGGAGCATTCTCCAAATGCCGTAGTCTCGACCAGACATACAGACTGCTGATTGAAACTCTGGAGACAGACCGAATTAAGGACAGTACTGTCTGTCTTTACGATGAATACACTCCTTTTAATCCTTATGGCAACAGATTCAGCATTGTTTCGCAGATACCTGAAAATAGTGTTAAGGTCAGCAAGCCATTTTTGAGGATATTAAAAGTTAAACGCGGTAATTGTATCATAAGCGACTCGGGGATGCTTAACTTATATCCGCATGAGGGACGCAGTATTGATACCTTTTATTGCGAGCACCGCCTTTTATTTTCGTTTGGTCTGGATGGTGGAATGGCCAAGGCCTATAATTGGTACGAACATCAGGCAGTAAGCAGGGTTTACAATGCGGGTGCTTATGGCAAATACCCACTGGCCCGCATTGACATGAACGGATGCAGGGATACTCTGAGATACAACCTGATTACAAACTGTGAATTCAATGTATATATTCCGGATGCATTTACGCCCAATGCGGATGGCGTTAATGAAAATTTTGCACCACAGATATCCGGTTTATACGGGAATTACAATATGAGTATTTTCAATCGCTGGGGCGAGCAGGTTTATAAGTCGACCGGGCGCGAGGGCTGGGATGGTACTTATCGCGGTGCAATTGTGATGGAAGGAGTTTATAGTTATCTCATTACGATTTACGACAAGGATGGCAAATCTTATGTTTACAGAGGTACACTTGTGCTGATGTACTGATACAACAAAAGGGTGAGAGAAAGTGTGAATATGAGTGTGAAGAAAAATGACAGAGGATAGTGTCCGCTCTCGCTCCCACACTCAACCTGAAGCGTGAAAGCCTGACTGAAATGCATAAAAAAAGCCCGAAATTTTCGTTTCGGGCTTTCTCTGCTATGGGGTGGAGGTAATTGGCGAAATGTTGAACTTCTTAAAAGCAAATGTTGAATATCAGCCCCAGTAGCAGAGAATTTCGCTTCGCTGCATTCACGCTACGGGGCAACAAAAACTAAAAAACCCGCTTGGGCGGGTTTTAAGTTTTTGTAAGTGGCTCCATCAGGAATCGAACCTGAATTTAGGGCTTCGGAAACCCTCGTTCTATCCGTTGAACTATAGAGCCTTTTGAGGTCCGCAAAAGTAATGGTTTTTAGGATTATTTTAAGCACAGTCTGCCGAATTGTACTTTGTCATCATAAGTTCATATTTTGTCATTTTATTGTCATAAATCCGGTTCCGAGAAACGTTTTGATATAGCTTTGCGTCAATAGAACAAATGCGATAATTAGTTATAGTAATCTGATGTCCCATTTCATACGCTGATGCAAGAGAGTCGTTGTGATATTATCGCAACGGCTTTTTTGTTTAAATACCGGCCTGTAATTTCAATGTGTTCTGCTTAGCTCCGCAGTCTTTTTTAACTCAAAATAACGGATATTATCTGATGTTTACGAGGCTTTAAAGCACACAGTATTTTTCTCTGAATTACTGCACGTTTTCATTAGTTTTGTGCGTTAGTATTATGAAATCAGATAATCTTGTAACCTGCCCGAATTGCAAGCATCAGTTTAGCATTGAAACTGCGCTGACTGCGGACATTGAGAAAGAAATTAACGAAAAACTCAGGCGAGAGTTCAACGAAAAATTTGTTTTCGAAAAAAAGAAGACGGAAGAAGCATTCAGGCAAAAGGAAGAACAACTGGCTGAGGAAAGAAAACTATGGAACCAACAGCAGCAGAAAGAACTTTTCGATAAAAAACGCGAACTGGAAGAACAGCTAACCCTGAAGCTTAAGAAGGAACATGAAGCCATGCTCGAATCGCTGAAAAAAACCAATGAGGAACAGGAAACCAAAATAAGAGATCTCAGAAAGCTCGAGGTTGAAAAGCTGGAGTTGCAGAGTAGAATGAAAGAAATGGCCGAACTCAATGAGGTACAAACCAAAAAGCTGCTGATTGAAAAGGAAATCGAGCTGAAGGAAAAGCTGGGCAAGGAGGCTGATCAGAAAAGCGAATTGAAGATTAAGGAGATGGAAAAGCAAATGGAAGATCAGCGCAAACTCATCGAAGAGATGAAAAGAAAGTCGGAGCAGGGAAGCATGCAGATGCAAGGTGAGGTTCAGGAACTTGCGCTCGAAGAAATGCTGAAACAGACCTTCCCTTTCGACCGGATCAGTGAAGTGGGGAAAGGGGTTAAAGGCGCCGACCTGATTCAGACAGTTGTCAATAACCTTGGACTTGACTGCGGTTCAATTGTTTGGGAGAGCAAACGAACCAAAGAATTTCAGCCGCTGTGGATAGAGAAATTCAAAGCGGATTTCAGGCAGAGCGGAGGAGATATTGGTGTTATTGTCACACAGGCAATGCCTAAAGACATGGATGGTTTTGGTCTGCGCGACGGTGTTTATATTTGTCCTTATCAGGATGCCAAAAGTCTGGCACTGGTATTAAGAAGTACTCTGCTGCGCATCAGTGAAGCAACGGCCGCCAACGAAAATAAAGGTGAAAAAATGCAGATGCTTTATACCTATCTTACGGGTAACGAATTCAAACATCAGATGGAGGCAATAACAGAAGGTTTTATGAGTATGAAAAGGGCAATTGCAGGAGAGAGAATATCCATGGAGAAAATTTGGAAAGAGCGTGAAAAACAAATTGATAAAGTGCTGATGAATGCAGCAGGAATGTTTGGCAGTGTTAAAGGAATTGCCGGTTCTGCAGTCGCCGAAATTAAAGGACTTGAACTTGGTAATCAGGAATTGCCTGAAAGCAATATATGATCAAAAATCTTTCCGTAAGCGAATTTCTCGATTCAGAATCCAGTCTGATAGATGTCAGATCTCCGGGCGAATTTGCTGAAAGTCATATAACGGGAGCCTTTAACATTCCTTTGCTCAACGATGAACACAGGGCGCTGGTAGGTACCATATATAAACAGGAAGGGCGCGATGCAGCAATCCAGCTCGGATACAAGCTTGTCAATCCGCTAAGGGATGAATTACTCGATAAGTTGAAGGAGTCTGCTGATGGTAATAAAATCAGGATTTACTGTGCACGCGGAGGACTTCGCAGTGCCAATATGGCTGCTTTCTTCGGCGAATATGGTTATGAGGCTGAGGTTTTGAAAGGAGGCTATAAGTCATACCGCAATCTAGTACACAAAACAATCGCATCTTTCAGGAATATATTGATCCTGAGTGCATATACCGGCAGCGGAAAGACAGAAGTGATCAAGGCACTGGCAAAGCGCAGAGCTCAGGTTCTGGATCTGGAAGCGCTGGCCAATCACAAAGGGAGTGCATTTGGCGCTCTCGGCAATGAAAAGCAACCCGGCACTTCAGAGTTTCACAACAGAATTTTTGATGTTCTTTATCATTTCAATCCCGCTGAGCCACTATGGATTGAAAATGAAAGCGTGACAATAGGCAAGGTATACCTGCCTAAAGAATTGTGGGAAAACATGAAGCTTGCAAATGGTGTAGAATATCAGATACCTACAGAGGAAAGACTCAGTTTTATTCTAAAAGAATACGGCCATTTCGACCTAAACGATCTGGCGGTATGTGTAGGCAATCTGAGCAGAAGACTGGGAGATGAGGAATGCCGGCGATTAAGTGGCCTGGTGCTGGCAGGTGAACTTGAGACAGTTGTCAGAAGCCTTTTCAGATATTACGACAAGTCTTATGAATACGGGAGATTAAAACGAAAGAGTCAGCATTATGTCAAAATCTATTTCTCTGAACTGAATCCCGATAGTATGGCCGATTTTTTGCTTTCGAGACAAGATGGCTTTTTAAGCCAAAGTCAGTAAATTTGTAAACACATGAAGAATATAATTTTAGGTCTGGTTTTCTTATGCTCTGCAGCTTTAAACGCACAGGAAAGCAAGATCAGGACTTTTTACGTAGGTGACGCTAAAATTGCCTGTCAGTTCAACAATACCATCACAAGCTGTCTGAAAATCAAGTTTCATCCTGACAGTAACTGGAAAGAATTTCCATACGAAATAAACGGATTTATTTTTGAACCGGGTGTAGAAACTATGATAGAAGTAGAAGAAACTCCGATACTTTTCCCCGAGGACAACGGGCCAAAGTATACCTATAAGATGCTTCGTGTGATTGAAACCAAAAAAACAGTGCTCGATAATAAAAAGCTGCTTTCCGGGAACAAATGGAAAATCATCAATATCGAAATGGACAGGGTAATGACACCAAGCAAAAAAGCCAATGCCTGGATGCAGTTTAACACAGACAGCAACACCGTCAACGGTTTTGCATCATGCAACAGTTTTTCGGGAAATGCATTGATTGAAGATGGCGTTATCCAATTCGGAATTTTGAATTCGACTGTGATGTCTTGTCAGTTTGATGAAATTGAAAAGAGGATAATGGAAGGACTAAAAGGCAAGGCTGCCTTTTATATCAGAAACAATATGTTGTTTGTGGTTTGCGAAAATCATCTGATCATACACATGAGACCGGAAAAGAGACTTGATTCTATGGTCAAGGAAATCAATAAACCGGTTCAGGTATCGAGGGGAAATACGTTTGCCAACATGCAAACAGGGCAGTATGTGATAACGCTCGATGATGTGCCGGAAGCTGCTATGAAGCAGATGATTTTTACCAATGTAAAACTTACTGCTACTGAGCAACAGACCATAAAGCTGAAATTGAGAAACACAAGTGCCGACGATCCGGTAAAGGAAATAAGAATACTTGCCAAACCTCACAAGAAGGCAGGGCATTATTATGCGGTCATAGTTTTTAAGAATGGCAGCAAGCGAACAGTAGTGATGCGCAATGTCCTTTAATCTCTTAGAATTTTCAAAAGGCGGAGGCTGCGGTTGCAAACTTGACCCCACGCGTCTTCGATCTGTTCTAAGCTCACACCGGAAAGGTGAAGCAGGCAATTTGCTGGTTGATTTTTTACATCGCGATGATGCTGCGGTCATCGAGCTTGATGCAGACAACTGCGTGATTCAAACCGTTGATTTTTTTCTACCTGTAGTACCTGATCCTTACGATTTTGGCCGGATTGCAGCCGCTAATGCACTAAGTGATGTGTATGCAATGGGCGGTAAACCTATAATGGCCTTATCGTTGCTGGGATGGCCTGTCGAAAAATTGCCCCTTGAGGCGGCTGCAGAAATTATAAGAGGCGCTGAAGAAATATGTAAACAGGCAGGTATTACCATTTCGGGCGGACATTCGATAGAATCCATGGAGCCTCTCTTTGGATTATCTGTAAACGGAATAACAGCCAGACAAAATATCAAAAGGAAGAACACCTGCGAGCCGGGCAATTATCTATATTTAACCAAGCCGCTTGGTCTGGGTTTGCTTGCCAATGGCATTAAGCATGAGAAGCTAAGTGAAGAAGGATATCGTCAATTGATTGAAATAGCGTGTTCGCTTAATTCACTGGGTACAGAATTAGGCAGTATGGTAGCTGTAACAGCAATGACAGATATAACCGGTTTCGGACTTTTAGGTCACTTATCCGAAATGTTGGGAGAAAATTTTGGTGCCGAACTGGATCTTGAAAAAATACCTGTAATAGAAGAAGCAAAATCTCTCGCACTGCAGATGCTTTACCCGAACATTACGACAGGCAATTACAATTACATCAAAGACCGCAGTGATGGTCTTGATGGTCTTGAGTTTTTATGGCTCTGCGATCCACAGACCAGCGGAGGATTGTTGTTCAGTACTAACACGGAACTTGATATCAAAGGCAGTACTTTAATCGGCAAGGTAAATAATAGCGGTCGGATAAGCATCAATAAAACCCGGATTTAACAGATCCAGATGCTTATTTATTGTTTTAATTTCCTTTAGATTTATCTAAATGTTTGATATTAAATATATTGCAGCTTTTTAGCTTAAGAAGTAGCGGATAATAAATTTGCAAAATTCACTTTTTTTGGATAAATTGTGCTAAAGTTTAACTCAGGGGTAAGATTCTCTTGAACATAATCATTAAACTTTGCAAAAACCCTATGTTAATGATCTGGAGAAAACTTGATGGAGAAAAAATAGCACTCCCAATAAAAGAAGAAGTAGAACAAGCTATTTTAAGAGAAAAAGCCAAGGGCAGCCGGCTCAAAGTATGTATTGGAACCGACAGTCAGGTAAAACAAAATATAGTTGAATTTGCTACCGCTGTAGTATTTGTAAGAGAACGAAGCGGCGGTTTTATGTATTTCAACAGTTTTATTACTAAAAACCATTTTTCGCTTAAAGAGAGGATGATTCACGAAGTAAGCAAATCGATAGAGATTGCTTTTGAACTTTGTCCTATTCTTGATTTATATGGAGTTGAAATGGAAATTCACGCCGATATCAATACCGATCCGCATTTTAAGAGTAACGATTCACTAAAAGAAGCAATGGGTTATATAATTGGAATGGGATATACTTTTAAAGCAAAACCCGATGCCTTTGCCAGCAGTTATTGTGCAAATAAGGTGGTGCATTGAGAGGAGAGGAGGAGGAGAAGAGGAGGAGAGGAGAAGAGGAGAAGAGGAGAAGAGGAGAAGATAGAGGAGGAAAGCTTGCCCCGTGGCGTGTCGACGAAGGAGACTCTGCCATGGGGAGGAGAAGAGTAGAAGATGAGGAGAGTAGGAGAAGAGCTTGCCCCGTGTCGTGCCGACGAAGGAGGCTCTGATACGGGGACTAAAGAAAAGAGACTTTAGATCAGTGTCTAAAGATTAAGAATATTTTTAGTCGGCACCGTAACCCCAACGCTTTAGTTTAAGTTCGTTTTTGCGCCAGTTTTCTTCTACTTTAACTCTGAGATCGAGAAATACTTTTTTACCGATAAAAGCCTCGATGTCTTTGCGCGCTTCGGTTCCAATGCGTTTTATACCTTCACCGTTCTTACCAACGATAATGCCTTTTTGAGAATCGCGTTCCACAATAATATAGGCATAAATCTTATCAATTTTGGCTTCTTCCTTATAATCGTGCACGATTACTTCGGTGCTGTATGGAATTTCTTTTTCGTACAGATTAAAGATTTTTTCGCGAATCATTTCACTGGCAAAAAAACGGGTGTTTCTGTCGGTTAGCTGATCTTTCGGAAAATATGCCTGATGTTCGGGAAGGTAGTTGGCAATATGTTTAATAAGGCCTTCCGGGTTTAATCCGTGCAGTGCTGAAATAGCAAAAACTTCGTTGGGGTGGATTCGGGCGCTCAATGTGGCAATAACATGTTCGACATCTGAAGGTTTGGACAAGTCAATTTTATTGACTATCAAGATAATCGGACATTTAGCAGAGGCAATCATTTTAAAATGTTCCTCTTTGAGTTCGGCATTGGTTACATCTACCAGAACAATCAGCACATCGGCGTCTTCGATGCTTTCCTTTACTGAACCCATCATGCTTTCGTGCAGTTTATATGCCGGTTCAATAATACCCGGAGTATCAGACAACACAATCTGGTAATCTTCCGTATTGATGATGCCAAGTATGCGATGGCGTGTGGTTGATGCTTTAGGCGTAATAATACTGAGGTGTTCGCCGACAAGTGCATTGCTAAGCGTGCTTTTACCTGCATTAGGTTTACCTATGATATTGACGAATCCCGCTTTATGCATTTGTTTTGCTTTTTAAAAATTATATGACTGATTCTGTTTTATTGGCCAACTGTCCGCACGCTGCATCAATATCTTTGCCCCTGCTCCGCCTTATATTGACAATAATGCCCTGAGATTCTATTCTTTTGGCGAAAGCGTGAATCTTGTCGGCACTGCTTCCTCTGAAAGCGGCAAGTTCAATAGGATTGTATTCAATCAAATTGATTTTACACGGTACTTTCTTGGCAAATTTTATTAATTCATCAGCTTCTTCACGACCATCATTAGTGTCGTTCATTACTGCGTATTCAAGTGTAATCTTTCGCCTGGTTTTCTTATAGAAGTAATTCAGTGCATCTGATAATTCTTCAAGCGGATTTGAATCGTTAATGGGCATGATGGCACTCCTTTTGACATTATTGGCGGCATGCAGCGAAAGGGCAAGATTAAACTTCACGCCGTCATCGCCGAGCTTTCTGATCATTTTGGCAATACCGGCTGTTGACACTGTAATGCGGCTAGGCGACATACCGAGTCCTTCGGGTTTGGTAATCTTTTCTATTCCTGCCAGTACATTGGCATAATTTAAAAGCGGTTCGCCCATACCCATGAAAACGATATTGCTGAGAGGCATCTGGTAAGTTTCGCGGGCCAGTTTATCAATCAGCCATACCTGGTCGTATATCTCGGCGGCGTCCAGATTCCGCTGACGCTTAAGGAATCCGGTAGCACAGAATGAACAGCTCAGGCTGCAGCCAACCTGACTGCTTACACAGGCTGTCATGCGGGTATCGGTGGGTATCAATACACCCTCAATGATGGCATCGTCGTGCAGTTTGAATGCAAGTTTGATAGTGCCGTCGCTGCTAATCTGTTTGGCAAATATGCTCACTGACAGGATACTGAAATTTGTATCGAGCCACTGTCTTGTTTCAAGAGACAAATTGCTCATTTCATCAAAGCTTCTGGCCCCTTTTTTCCATAGCCATTCGTATACCTGCCTGCCTCTGAATGCGGGCATACCGGCCTGAACGAACTCATTACTAAGTGATTCAAGATCCAAACTGCGTATATCTTTTTTCCGGGTCTCCAAAACGAACGGCAAAGTTAGTTGAAAATAGCGGTATTACCTCATTTTAGTAAGATGATGCTTAAGGAAAATCAGGACAATTTCGGAGTGCAGGGATTGAGCTGATTTGATGGTTTGAGACTAAAAAGTCACAACAAAAAGAATGCTGCCTGAATGGGCATAAGATAAAATCAATCATTCTTACCGGTGTTAAATTTTTAGTTCATGTTTCTGATTATCATTGTGTATTATGATATACAGGGACCTTGCTTCTGTGATTAAATTTATTTTAATATAACAGTAATTTAGGCCAAACAATCTTATTATTGTGATAAATTTAAAAATCAATCAATATGCCATTTACAGGATCAGAAAACCATGACATTACATTAGCAGAGGCAGCAGCATTAACCTTGAATTACAGGAATGCCAACCCTCCGGGAACAACCATAGCTCATTTTTTCGGTATGGATGCCATCAATTCTATTCTGGCCCAGCCCGGTTGTGTGGGAATTAGGATTTATTACGGCCAGGAGCTAAACGGTGAGAAAAAAATAGTATTGTGTGGCGTTGATGCTGCAGAGAATGATATGTATAATGGAGACCTTGCTCAGCATGCTTTAACCTGTCCTGCTATTTGTGGCATAGCCAATCCGCTAAATTCTTAATGTTTTGGGTGTTGGCCATATTATGGTTGACAATGCTTGTACCAATTCTTAGTGGAATATGGTTAAAGAATAAATTGGACAAACCAACCAAATTCTTTGTTTTATTTACTGTCTTTTCTTTACTCTTCGATGTGTTAAATACATATATTGGGATTGTTTATAAGGATAATCAATGGTTATTTAAAATATTTTTGATATGTGATTTGATATTCTTTGTTTGGTATTATCATTTTGTATTTGATAAACCACTATGGTCAATTTCAATTAATATTTTTTTCATTATTACTTTGATTACCATCGAAATATTGACTACTCACTTTCAAAATTTGAATTTATATGCCAGCTGGTTTCATTTTATGTTATTTGTTTTTTTTATTATTCAAAGCGCTGTGGCCATATTAAAATCATTCAAAGTTTTTGAAAATAATATTTTTGTTCAACCTGTCTTTTGGATATCTTTTGGAAGACTTTTTTATTTTCTACTTATAGTATTCGTCTTTGTCTATCCTAAATTAATCTATAAAGGAATTGATAATAAATTAATAGCGACAGTTAATAGCTTTGTAAATTTATTTGCAAATTTTTGTTTATATACTTTGTATGCAATCGGAATCTTATGCCTGAGAATGAAAAAATAATACTGACCATGGTGGTGGTTTTTACCCTCTGCCTTGCGCTGATGGGGGTGTTTTTCTTCATTCTGATTAATACCTATCGCGTAAGCCTCGAAAAAAGGCAAAAGGAGGCTCTCAGGAATCTGATTCTTGGTCAGGATAACGAGCGGGAAAGACTTTCCAGAGATCTTCACGATCAGATGGGACCGCATCTCAGTGCAGTGGCAGCCATGGTATCAAGTATTAAAACAGATAAACCGGAACAGGATGAATTACTTAAAGAGGTGAAGGATGAACTCTGGAATGCTGCTCAGGAGGTAAGGAACATATCGCACGACCTGATGTCGACCTCGCTGCGGAAATACGGTCTGATGGAAGCAATCAGAAAACTGATCAAGCGCTCTGTTAACGATTCATTAAAGATCGAATTGACAACCAATTCGGAAGCTGAAGAACTCAGCGATATTCAGATTTCAAATTTGTACAATATTGTCCGCGAACTGGTATACAATACCATCAAGCACTCAGGGGCAGACAGCGTTAATATCTTATTCAGAATTGACAACGTGAAGCGAAGCTTGTTTTTTACGTATAGCGATAACGGAAAAGGCAATCCTGATTTTGACCCCAGAAAGGCCGGCATTGGTTTAAGCAATATAAAAACAAGAGTCAAGCTTTTAGACGGAGAAATAGAAATTGATCTGAAAAACGGTTTTCTTTGCCGCATAGAACTGAATTATTAAAATGGAGACGCAAGCACTGAACAAATTATCGGTACTGATAGTGGACGATCATCCGTTATTCAGAAAAGCGATTATCAGATTGCTTAAAAATATCCCCTTTGTCGAAAACATTGCCGAAGCGGAAAACGGGGAAAAGGCGCTCGCAAAAATGGAAACCGGGGCTTTCGATATTGTTCTGCTCGATCTGATGATGCCTGTGATGAATGGAACTGATACGGCGAGGCACATCAGAAGAAGATATCCCGCATGCAGGATCATCATACTGACCATGTCAGACTCAAAGAACGAAATGATAGAATTACTTGGAATGGGAGTTCTCGGTTACGTTTTAAAAAGTACAGACGAAGAGGAGCTTACCACAGCCATTCTCAAAGTTAAGGAAGGTTCTACTTATTTGTCTGAATCTGTCAACAGTGTCTGGCAGGAATTTCTGGCCGGACGATCAAGTGCAGAATTGCTGAAAAACAACCATTTTTTTGATAAGAATGAACTCTCTGACAGGGAAAAGGAAATTATCAGGATGTTGTGCAAGCAGATGAATTCCAAAGAAATTGCAGACAGGCTTGCCATGTCGCAGCATACTGTCAATACGCACAGATATAACATTATGAAAAAGCTGGATACTGATAATGTTGTTGGGATTGCTATTTATGCAATCAAACACGGTATTTATATACCCTGAACAGAGCTTACTCAAGGCATTGATACCTTTGGGGTATAAAATGTTTTTTGTAATTCTTTCATATTGCTTAATTTTGCGCTTTAATGAGTCCAACACAAGCAGTTCTGCTATTAAAAGACGGAACCTACTATCAGGGCAAAGCAGTAGGAAAAATCGGAACCACCACAGGCGAAATTTGTTTTAACACCGGAATGACCGGCTATCAGGAAGTATTTACCGATCCTTCCTATTACGGTCAGATTTTGATTGAAACCAATGTTCACATTGGTAATTACGGGGTCAACAGCAAAGACACAGAATCGTCTGATATCAAAATTGCCGGCCTGGTTTGCAGTACTTTTTCCCATCACCATTCCCGAAAAATGGCGGAAAACAGCATTGACGATTATTTCATTAACAATCAGGTGGTCGGTATCCAGAATGTAGATACCCGTGCCATTGTAAGACATATCCGTGATAAAGGTGCCATGAACGCCATAATAAGCAGCGAGGTCACTGATATTGCTCAACTTAAGGAAATGCTTGCAGGCGTCCCGGATATGGAAGGTCTGGAACTCTCCAGCAAAGTCAGTACTCAGAAGTTCTATACGACCGGTTCAGATGCAGCTTCACACAGGGTAGCGGTACTCGATTTTGGCATCAAAGACAATATTCTCCGCTGCCTTAATGAGAGAGATGTTTTTTGCGGCGTGTTCAATGCCCATGCCACAGCAGCCGAAATTATGGCGTTCAAACCTGAAGGTATAATGATTTCGAACGGTCCCGGTGATCCATCAGCTATGGATTATGCGGTTACAACAATTAAAGAACTGCTCGGAGAAAATTTGCCGGTTTTCGGAATTTGTCTGGGTAATCAGTTGCTTGGCAGGTCTATGGGGATAGAAACGTTTAAAATGCACAATGGCCACAGGGGACTAAACCATCCGGTCAAAAATATTATTACCGGACACTGCGAAATCACAACCCAGAACCACGGATTTGCATTAAAGGAAAACAACAATAAAGATGTGGAAGTAACCCACATAAACCTGAACGATAATACAATTGAAGGTATAAGATTAAAAGGAAGAAAGGCATTCAGTGTTCAGTACCATCCCGAAGCGGCTCCAGGTCCGCACGATTCGCGCTACCTCTTCGACGACTTTGTAAGTCTTATGAAAAACTAAAAAATTATAAATTAAACTCAAATAAATATTTAAGAAAATGTCACTGATAGCAGATGTAAAAGCAAGACAAGTCCTTGATTCAAGAGGAAATCCCACAGTAGAAGTTGATGTAATCACAGAAAACGGCTATATGGGCAGAGCGGCAGTTCCAAGCGGTGCAAGTACCGGAATACATGAAGCCGCAGAGTTGAGAGACGGTGATAAAAATATTTATATGGGGAAAGGCGTCCTAAAAGCCGTCAGCAATGTAAACGACATCATTGCCAATGAACTGTTGGGAACCTATGTATTTGATCAGAACCATATCGACCGCAGTATGATAGATCTGGATGGTACTGCCAATAAATCCAATCTGGGTGCAAATGCGATTCTTGCCGTTTCACTTGCTGTAGCCAAAGCCGCAGCCCTTGAAAGCAATCAAAGCCTTTACCGTTATCTGGGCGGAGTTAATGCCAATACACTGCCATTGCCGATGATGAATATTCTGAATGGAGGTGCACATGCCGATAATGCTATCGACTTCCAGGAATTTATGGTGATGCCCGCCAAAGCCGATAGTTTTAGTGAATCATTGCGCATGGGCGTTCAGATTTTCCACCACCTTAAATCTGTTTTGAAAAGTAAAGGATACAGCACCAACGTAGGCGATGAAGGTGGATTTGCTCCCGATATCCGCTCTAATGAAGAAGCCATTGAAACTGTTCTGACCGCAATTGAAAAAGCAGGTTTCAAACCGGGTGAAGATGTCTTTATCGCTATGGATGCTGCAGTGAGCGAATTATACGATGCTGAAAAAGGTCTTTATATATTCAAGAAATCTGATAAACGCGAACTGAGTTCAGAAGAAATGGTTGATTTCTGGAAAACATGGACTTCCAAATATCCTATTATTTCTATCGAAGATGGTTGTGCAGAAGACGACTGGGCCGGCTGGGCAAAACTGACATCAGCTATAGGCAATAAAGTTCAGCTGGTTGGAGACGATTTGTTTGTAACCAATGTAAACCGTCTTCAAAAAGGAATCTCCGAAGGTATTGCTAACAGTATTCTGATTAAAGTTAATCAAATAGGCACGCTTACTGAAACAATTGACGCTATTAATCTCGCCACAAGAAATTCTTATACCAATATCATCAGTCACCGCAGCGGTGAAACAGAAGACAGTACCATCGCCGATATTGCAGTTGCCATGAACAGCGGACAGATTAAAACAGGAAGTGCAAGCCGAAGCGACCGTATGGCTAAATACAATCAGTTGCTGCGAATTGAAGAAGAACTGGGTTCAAATGCGCAGTTTTCAGGTAGATCTTTCAGATACATACCTAAAAACCAAAAGCAAAGTTCCTGATTTCCCCAAAGTTTCTCTGAGTTAATTTAAGATTAAAAAATTATTTAATTGATTATTAACAGATTGACCATTCTTTAGTATTCTAAGTTTCAGAAAGTATTGAAAATACAAAAAATAGATTTAGGTTTGTACCATGCAATTGGATGAAGCAAAAAGGAAATTTATCGAATCGTGGGGGACACTTGGTTCACAGTGGGGGATCAACAGAACCATGTCTCAGATACATGCGCTATTGCTCATGTCGCCAGTTGCCTTGTCAACCGAAGAAATTATGGAAGAACTGAGTATCAGCAGAGGTAATGCAAACATGAATATCAGATCGCTGATGGATTGGGGTATAGTAAGTAAGGAACTTAAACCAGGCGACAGAAAAGAGTATTTTAAAGCCGGCAAGGATATCTGGGAAACTGCCAGAAAAATTGCTGCTGAAAGAAGAAAACGCGAACTGGAGCCTGTACTTGAACTTTTAAATGAACTCAACAAACACGAAATAAGCGGTGGAACTGAGGCTGAATTGCAGAAATTCAAGGAAGGAATATCCAACCTCAACGATTTTACACATAAGGCCAATGATATCATCACAAAATTTATCCGCTCCGATGAGCACTGGTTTTATAAAACCCTTTTGAAACTTGTGAAGTAAAAAAATTTGCAAATAAACTTTCAATTAATTCTGAAAGTATAGAAATAAATTGAACATGAATTACAACATTGCATCATACCTGATTTATATACTGGTGACGTACTACATCACTTTTGTAGTAGGCAAAATATGTTACCGCAATGGTGAGTTTTATCTGCACCGGATAATACCCGAAAGACCTGAAATGGTGAATTCGCTTAATTCTGTTTTGCTGATAGCGTATTATCTCCTCAATCTGGGTTATGCCACTTTGATGCTTAGTTACTGGCCGGGAGTAGATAATTGGTTTTTGATGTCGGCTGTTTTATTCAAAAAGATCGGATTCATCGTTTTTGTACTGGGAATTTTGCATTACAACAATTTGCTGATCACCTATCTGATTAGCAAAAAAATAAATAAACAACAACAATTTAAACCATTAAAGTCATGAACAATTATTTCATCATTCTGGCCTACATTATTTATCTCCCACTTTCCATTTCGCTTACTCTGTATTTTGCCAGAAATTTATTCAAGAACGGCAAAGTCTTTTCGACGATGGCATTCATGGTGGTCGTCTGTAGCGGTTGGGCGTTTGGAGTCGTGAAATCCAAAAGATTGCGGATGATCGTCTGACAGCGCGCCGAGGCCTTTTCGGCGGCACGGCCC
>CAZRKA010000003.1:28655-41845 GCA_964600345.1 uncultured Chitinophaga sp.
GTATGTTGCCAGAAATTTATTCAAGAACGGCAAAGTCTTTATGCTCGACATTTTTAACGGAAGAGAAGAAATTGCATTTGCAACCAACCGGCTTTTTGAGGTGGGGTTCTACCTGCTCAATATCGGTTTTGCACTTTTAATACTGGAATTCAGCATTATTCCATTTGATTACCAGTCGATGATAGAAAAACTCAGCTACAAGCTCGGGGGATTTTCAATCTATCTGGGTATTATGCTTTTTCTGAACCTCTATTTATTTTTCAGGGGAAAACGCAAAGCAAAGGAAGGTCGTATCTTAGCTAATCAGGTTCAGCAATCTAATTGAAACGGTCATGAAATTCCCTTTGTTAATACAGTGTATATTCGTCTTGATTTACGATGGCGCAATGGCCTGGTTTTTTGGAATGGGAACTGATTATCTGCAATTGGTTTTAATCAGCGGAAACATAGTGATTGGTCCCATGCAACTGATTTCGGCCATTTATCGCTCATTTCATGAAGTGTACCAAAAGAAACAGCTGATTATTTATCTCATAGTTTCTCTTTTAATCATCGGATTAATGATCGTCGGCGCAAATTTCAGAATCGGGTATGATTTATTCTGGCCCCTTATGATTGTTTCCTGGATCATGGCAAATGTATATGTGGTGGTATTATGGTCGTTGATCGGTCCGAAAATAGATCTTGGAATCTGAATTTTGTACTCACTTTGGGTTTTTGGAGGATTTCAGCCTCAATCTTTGAGAGATAAGTTCTGTGCGGAATATTCAGGGTGAGTTATTGCCGTACAACCGGTTTTTCAGATGCGCATGCAGATTGTTGTATGCGCATCTTTGTTAAAAAAAAGATCAGATAATTTACATTACCTGATCTTGTTACCGAAACCGGCCATTGTGTTACTATAGTTTTAGTGTGTTTTCTATAGTCTTAGTTTGTAGTGTAAAATGAGCAGCTTCAGCCTGTAGTTGTGTGTTTTCTTTTTTGTTTTTAAAACTGTTAAAGTGTTTTCATAGTTTTAGTTTTATATATGAACCAAATTTCAGCTTTTCATATTTTGTCCTTAAAACCTGATGCAATTAATACCTGAAAAAGCGGAAATTTTAAAAACCACCCTAAAAATACTGATTTATAATGATGCAAATACTGAAAAATCATTAGTCAATATTTCGTCCGGGCAGTAAAAACTGCTCATTAAGTCGGAAACGGACAAAGTGTGAAAACCGGAAAACGACTTATACTGACGACAATTTAACTTCAGCTAAAGCGTGTGAAATGAGGAAAGTGACTTTCCTGGACTTTGTTACTTATGAACAAGCCAAAAAGAAATTTAAATTAATTAATTTGGAACAGGTTCAGATCCAATCCATTGCCATGGCAAAACCACCAACCGTGGTTGGCAAGGCAAGCCAAAATGCTTCGGGAAGGAATATCATTAACAGCGTGATTGTGATAAGCGATACCAGAAAAAGCATCCAATAGCCGGTTCTTGATTTTTTTTCAGACATAGAATTGTTCAAATTGGAAGTGCAAACCTAGTCATTTTTTGAATATAATTTAACTTTTTTATTGCTTAATTTTGCTCCATGATTCAGAGAAAACAAACATTGTTTATGTTACTGCTTGCTTCCGTTGCGATATTGATGATTACTCTGGATATGAATCTTTTGAGCGGCAAACTGAAGACTGGTTCAGAAGAAGCTTATAAATTTGAGGTTAATGTCAGAAAATCAATAGTACTGACAGAGCCTGTGACAGATATTTCCGGAACAAGTATATCTTATGCTTTGATTATCAGCGTATTGATATCATTAGTTTCAGTTTTTTTATTCAAGAATCTGCCTTTGCAACTCAGACTGACTGCATTCAATTTTCTGTTTATAGCTCTGGCGATTTTTTATATTGTTTACAAGGCTTATCAGATGAATTCGACAGATGGGATAAGCGTGATTGATTTTAAAGTAAAGGCAGCTGCAGCATTGCCTTTGTTGATGATTGTTTTTAATTTTCTGGCATTGCGGGGTATCAGGAAAGACATAGAATTGCTTGCTTCGGCAGACAGACTCAGATAAATTTAATTTTTGACTGATTCTAAATAATTTAAAGCTGGAAAAAAGGTGATAATTTTTTTAGATTATTTTGAAAATAACAATAAATTTGCCGCAACTTAAACAAAGACCACCAAAGCAAGAACATAGTTAGAATGAAACCATTTTTAAAATTTACTTTCAAATTGACTCTGGCTGCCTTGATACTGACAGGCGCTACCTATTTCATGAGCGAATCCATTGATATCAATGGCGTATCAACCGAGCAACTCAGTGCAGCGAAACCTTTCTTTGGGGCAGACGAATACGAGTATAAAGCACCAAAAGCAGAAACTGCAGATTCAGCAATTTCCTCAAAAGTAAACTGGGCGATTCTAATTTTCACTGTTCTGATGGTGCTGGTTCTGGCAAATGCATTCGACATCAGCAAGTACACAGCAAAGATTACCGGCAGAGAAACTGTTAATCAGAACAATGTCAATAAGTGGGTGATGCTGATTTTCATGATAGTTGGTCTGGCCGCTGCCACCTGGGAATATATTTACCATGGCGAAATGATTTTGCTCAACGATTCCAGCAGCGAACACGGAATTGATTACGACAGGATGTTTACAATTACCCTTGTATTAACAAGCATCGTTTTCTTTATCACCCAGTTTGCCTTGTTCTGGTTTTCATTCAAATATTCATATCGGGAAGGAAAGAAAGCATTGTATTATGCACACAATAACAGACTAGAAATAATCTGGACCATTATCCCTGCCGCAGTGCTGACAATTCTTGTATTAAGCGGACACCAGACCTGGAGAACCGTAGTTTACGCCGAAGAAAACCACAAGGGGAAAATCAAAAACATTGAGATTTTTGCATACCAGTTCGGCTGGAAAGCCAGATATGCCGGAAATGATGGTATAATGGGTGTAGCAGACTACAAGTTTATTTCAGGTAAAAACGAGCTTGGTCTTGCATTCAAACCCGAAGTGGATTCGTTACTTGTAGAACTTAAGGCTCAGATAGCAGCAGAAAATCGGCTAATTGAGGAAATTAAGTCAGGGAAAGCTTTAGCTGCTTTGCAATTGTCCTATACCGATGCTGAAAATCTCAGAGATTACAAATCAATGGAATCCATTCAGAAAGAATTAGATGCTTTAAATAGCGGTGAGAAAATGGATGAAGTGAATGCTTCAATCAAACGCAAAACCAAACAAATCGAACGTATTGTTGCCATTCAGGCAGACAGCAAGCAATTTGCCTCATATTTTAACGGTGCGGCCAATGATGATATAATAGTTCAGGAAATCCACCTGGCAAAAGACTCATTAGTAACATTCAACTTCCGTTCAAAAGACATTATCCACAGCGCATGGCTGCCACATTTCAGGGCTCAAATGAACGTGGTTCCCGGCATGCCTACCAAGTTTACTTTCCGTCCTACAAAAACAACTGCAGAGGCTAAGAACGAAAACGGAAAGGAATTCGAATACTACCTTTACTGCAATAAAATTTGCGGAGTATCACATTATAACATGAAAATAAAAGTGGTTGTTGAATCTCAGTCGGAAGTTGATGCATGGCTAAAATCTCAGCAACCTGCCTTTATCAAACCGGTTGCAGTTCCTGCGGTAATCAACAGCGATACTATGATTATGCAGAATGATACAACCAAAAAACTGGCATTAAAATAACTGGTAATTATTAACAGACTAACACAGCAATGAGTACAGCAACAATAACAGAAACTCACACAGCAGATCATCACGGTCACCACGAACATCATGAACCTTCCTTCATCAGGAAGTACATTTTCAGTACCGACCACAAAATGATCTCGAAACAGTTCCTGATCACAGGTATTATCATGGGATGCCTTGGTATGAGTATGTCTTTATTATTCAGGTTACAGCTCGCCTGGCCCGACGAAACATTCCCATTCCTTGAAACACTTCTGGGCAAATGGGCCAAAGACGGCAAACTGGATCCTAATTACTACATGGCTCTTGTTACCATACACGGTACCATCATGGTATTCTATGTACTGACAGCGGGACTTAGTGGTACTTTCAGTAACCTGCTTATTCCACTGCAGGTTGGAGCAAGGGATATGGCCAGTCCTTTCATGAACATGCTTTCATACTGGTTTTTCTTCCTTTCTTCTGTGGTGCTTATGTCTTCTTTTCTGGTTGAAACCGGACCTGCCTCTTCAGGATGGACAGTTTATCCGCCGCTGAGTGCACTTGAAAAAGCAATGCCGGGTTCCGGACTTGGAACTACTCTCTGGCTGTTTGCCATTATCCTGTTTATCGTATCATCGCTTTTGGGTGGTATCAATTATATAACAACTGTACTGAATATGCGTACAGCCGGTATGTCAATGAACAGGCTGCCGCTGACTATCTGGGCCTTCCTGCTTACTGCCATACTTGGACTGCTGTCTTTTCCGGTATTGCTTGGAGCAGGTCTCCTGCTGATTTTTGACAGAAGTTTCGGCACGAGTTTCTATCTCAGCGATATTCACCTTAACGGAATAGGAGCTCTCAGCAACAGCGGAGGAAGTCCCGTGCTTTACCAGCACTTATTCTGGTTCCTGGGACACCCTGAGGTATACATTATCCTTATGCCTGCTCTGGGTATCTCTTCTGAAGTAATTTCAACAAATGCGAGAAAACCGATTTTTGGTTACACCGCGATGATTATTTCGCTGATCGGTATATCTTTCCTCTCCTTCATAGTATGGGGTCACCACATGTTCATTACCGGAATGAATCCATTCCTCGGAACAATGTTCATGTATGTCACGCTGATAATCGCTGTGCCGTCGGCTGTTAAAACATTCAACTACCTGGCTACACTCTGGAAGGGTAATATCAGATTTACTCCTGCCATGATGTTTGCCATTGGTCTTGTTTCTTTCTTCATTTCGGGTGGTCTTACCGGTATTTATTTAGGTAACGCGGCACTCGATATTCAACTTCACGACAGTTACTTTGTTGTTGCACACTTCCACCTTGTGATGGGTAGTGCCGCTATCTTCGGGATGTTTGCAGGTATCTACCACTGGTATCCCAAAATGTTCGGTCGCATGATGAACAAAACGCTTGGAAGTTTCCACTTCTGGCTGACCTTTATATCTGCCTATATGGTATTCTTCCCAATGCACTTTATGGGTCTTGCCGGTGTTCCAAGAAGATATTATCAGTTCTCTCTGATTCCCGAATTTGGAATCTGGATGGATGTCAATATCCTTATTACAGTTGCAGCCCTCTTAGGCGGTGTTGCACAGTTATTGTTCTTATACAATTTCTTTTACAGTATTTTCAAAGGACAAAAAGCAACTCAGAATCCATGGCATTCCAACACACTTGAGTGGAGCACACCTGTAAAACATATTCACGGAAACTGGGAAGGCGATATTCCAACCGTGTACCGCGGACCACACGAGTATAGCCGTCCTGACAGAGAACTCGACTATTTCCCGCAGTATGAAAAAGGCAATGGAGAGCCTGAACACTACCATGCACCTGCCAGTGCTCCTGAAACATCCTACGATGGCAAAAAGGAAAAAGCCAGCACGGTTTTCTTCTCTTCTTTTGCGCATCTATTTATGAAGCGGGCATAAGTTTGTTGTTCTGAGCGACATCAGAATCTCATGAACTATATTAAAATAAACCGAAGATCAGGCATTTTGACCATATCTTCGGTTTTTTTATTGCTTATTGCCGGTGGAGTAGTTAGAAGTACCGGGAGCGGAATGGGTTGTCCCGACTGGCCAAAATGTTACGGAGCATGGTTGCCGCCAACCTGTTCCTGTCAACTTCCTTCCGATTATCAAAAAATTTACCTTGAGAAGCGCCTGAGCAAAACAAAAAGATTTGCTTCTGTGCTCAGCAATATAGGCTTTTCAAAGGAGGCCGAAATACTTCTGAATGACCCTAATCTTACAGTTCCCGAAGTATTTAATATACAGAAAGCATGGACCGAATATATCAACCGGATTATCGGGGTACTTTCAGGCTTGTTCTCACTGGTTTTTTTTCTGAGCCTTTTTAAAATAAGAAGGCATGTCAGCAGATTGAAATTCTGGGCAGGTATTGTCGGTTTTATTATGATGATATTCAATGCTTGGTTGGGAAGTATTGTGGTAGCCACCAATCTTTTCCCTGTTATTATCAGCATTCATTATCTGGCGGCCTATGCTGTACTGGCATTGTTTATGTTTAGTATTGTCAATGCAAGAATTGAAGAAGATAATCTGAGTATTATCAGATATAAATGGTTCTTTACATTTTTTGTGTTGATTTCATTAATTCAGGTTGTTTACGGCACCCGTTTGAGAGAAATAGCTGACCGTGTAGTGGCAGCTAACACAAGTTCGTCGGATTTAACTCCTCTGATTGATTCGGAATCCATTTTCAGAATCCATTGGTTTATTGCCGTAACCTTAGTTTTTGTAAGTTTGATTCCGGTTTTTACACTGAGGAAAAAAATAAGCCGGAAATGGTTCAGAATTATATTAATGATTCCGTTTACACTGCTTATTCAGTACTTCAGCGGAGTAATCAATCTGAGGCTCGGATTTCCTTTGCCGGCACAGGTTTCTCATATATTTTTCGCAGGTGTTATTTTCGGTATTACATTGTATATTTGCATCGCTGTTTTCAGAGCACCTAAAACAAGTCCCCGAATTTGACAGAACCCCTCAACAATACTACGCCTGAACCTCTCAGCAAGGCATTCTTTAAGGATTATATGATGCTGAGTAAGTTCCGACTAAGCACTACAGTTGTCGGCACTACCCTGATAGCCTATTATCTTGGAATCGAAAAAAACGGTCTTCCTTTCGAAGGTTTAAAATTCTTTGGACTTACTATAGGAGGTATGCTGGTGGTTGCCGCCTCCAGCGGATTTAATCAGATTTACGAAAAGGATTCAGACAAGTTGATGTCACGCACCCGGAACAGACCTCTTGCCGGAGAGCGCATGAGTATTAATGATGCAGTAATTTTCAGTACAGTTTGCGCTATACTCGGTTTGTTTTCACTGGCTTTTTTCGTCAACGGTCGCACCGCTTTTCTCAGTCTGGTTTCACTTTTTATATATACACTTGTTTATACCCCGCTTAAAAGGAAGACCCCAATGGCGGTCTTTATCGGAGCTATTCCCGGTGCTTTACCTCCGGCCATAGGATGGGTTGCAGCTGTTGGAAATATCGACGTGATTGCACGTCTTCTGTTTTTAATTCAGTTTTTCTGGCAGTTTCCCCATTTCTGGTCAATTGCCTGGATGTTAGAAGACGATTACCGCAAAGCGGATTATACTTTGTTGCCCTCTTACGAAGGACGAACCAAGAAGAATGCCATGCAAATTCTATGGTACAGCGTCTTTATGATACTGGTTTCCATGTACCCAATTACCCTGGATTTTGGAAGTGTTAACTCGCTTTTCCTGATTCTTCCATCGGGTTTATATCTTTTATACCGCGCTTACCTTTTGTACAGGAATCTTGGTATTCCTGAAGCCAGACAACTGATGTTCGCATCGTTGATATACATGCCACTTGTTCTATTAAGTTATCTATTATAAAAAGAAATGACAACCATAACGCAAACACCTATGTCGGGTAAAAAAAACATATTCAATGAAAAGACATTTATAATCTGGTTATTTATTGTAGCCAGTTCTATGCTTTTTATTGCTTTCAGCAGTGCCTATTGGGTACACAAATCTGATGGAATACGCAACAATGCCTGGCTGGTTTTCGAACTCCCGGTTCAATTCTGGATCAGTGCCGTAATAGTTGCGGTCTCGAGTATTTTTATGCAACTCGCATACAGGGCTGCAAGTAACGACGATGTGTATAAGGTGCCGTCGCTGCTGACAATTACATTTCTGCTGGGTGTTGCATTCTGTATCTCTCAGATCTATGCCTATTTTGCCATGGTAGACATGGGGCTCTTCCTGTCAAATAAAGAGGCGGGCGAAATTTCTGCCTCATTTGTATATGTCATTTCAGGCGCTCACCTGCTTCATATTCTTGGTGGACTGATACTATTACTGGTTGGAATCGTTAAAGCTTCAAGACTCGAAGTACACAAGAAAAATCTCGTTTTTATCAATATTTGCAAAACTTATTGGCACTTTTTGGGAATTGTCTGGATTTTCTTAATTTTATTCCTTTATTTCGCAAAGTAATTTAGATAGAAGTATAATAATGTCAAATTCTACAGCAGCATCATCTTCAAGCATTTGGACGGGAGGAAGATCTCCCTTCAACGTGAGTTATGGGAAACTTATGATGTGGATTTTCCTTTTGTCTGACGCCTTCACTTTTTCCTCACTTCTGGTGGGTTATGGTGCAATAAGGTTCAGCTATGCAGGAAGTTCTACACCATGGCCGGATCCGGCTACCGTATTCAACCATTTTCCTTTTGCACACGGACTGCATTTGCCTTTGCTTTTTGTGAGTTTAATGACTTTCATTCTTATATTTTCTTCTGTTACCATGGTGCTTGCCGTGGAAGCAGGACACAGGAATTCAAAGAGTGAAGTGTCGAAATATATGATACTGACAATTCTGGGAGGCGCTGCTTTCCTTGGATGTCAGGCCTGGGAATGGACACAGTTTATTGGTGAAGGTGGCAGACTGGATTCAAATTTGTTTGGATTTACGGAAGCAGCGCATGAACATGCAAAGAACCTTAAATTGTTTGATCATGTGCACTGGGAAGCCGCAGACAAAGTACCCGGTCCGGTGCCTTTTGCCTCGCTATTCTTTATCGTAACAGGCTTCCATGGATTTCACGTATTAAGCGGAGTTGTCATTAATATCATTATCTGGCTTAACGTTGTTGCAGGAACCTATGAAAGAAGAGGACATTACGAAATGGTTGAGAAAGTTGGTCTTTACTGGCACTTCGTAGACCTTGTCTGGGTTTTCGTTTTCACTTTCTACTATCTAATCTGAAAAATTTTAAAGCAAGTATTTTATGAGCAATACACATCATACACACACAGAAGGTCAGTACATTCCTGAAACCTATGTACCTCATGCCGAATCACACGGCACCAAAAGTCTGTGGCGTACATTCTGGATACTTCTCGGTATCACTATTGTCGACTTCATTATTTATTTTGCTTTTGGCCCGTCTATGGCGAGAAACATTGTTTTCGTCGCATTCGGAATCGTTAAAGCAATACTGATTGTGGGTATTTTTATGCACCTGAACTACGAAGCCAAGTTCCTTCGCTGGATGATTATTTTACCGGCAATTGTTTTTCTGTCTTACCTGGTTTGTTTCCTGCTGATTGAAGGCAACTACGTCAGCCTCGAGAAATACTTCTGAGATGAACGATATCCCAAAAAAGAGCCCAACATGGAAAGTGTTGGGCATTTTATTTTTACTGCTGGGTGTGCCCATTATCTGGATTGCCATTAACAAAACAGGTGTTCACTATTCCAAATCTCTGCCTATTTATTTTGAAAGGGAACTGGGAAGTAACGGCGATACCATTTATCACACCATAGAAGATTTCAAACTGCTGAATCAGTTTGGAGACAGCGTATCATTAGACAATTACAAAAACAAAATTCTCCTGGTAAGTTTTTTCTTTGCGAGCTGCGAATCAGTATGCCCGAGAATGAATAACTATATTTCACAGCATGTTTATCATGAGTTTGAAAAGGATACCAATATCAGATTTCTCAGTTTTACAGTCGACCCCGGCAGGGATTCAGCTTCTGTACTCCTCGAATATTCCAAAAAGCTGAACGCGGGTCCGCACTGGCAATTTTTAACCGGTTCAAGGAGCATGATATACAATCTGGCTTCCAATAGTTTTAGGATTCCTGGTGCTGAAGACGAACACCAGGGCCTGTTTCACAGCGATAAGCTTGTACTGGTTGACAAGGAAAGAAGAGTAAGAGGTGTGTTTGAAACAGGAGATCAGAACGAAAAAAGTATGACCATAGATGCTGTAAGGGCACTTAAACTGGAATACAGAAAATGAAAGTAATTGTAAAAAATGACCGTCTTGCAGCTGTCATTATTATCAGTCTGTCCATAGTAGTATTTGCCCTTGTTACTCTGATGAGACGTGTTAAAATTGAAGTCGATTTCGGTTTCGATACCCATGTTTTCCCTGCCATCAGCGCCATACTTAATTCGCTTGTCTCTGTGCTGCTGCTCATCGGTCTATGGTTCGTCAGAAAGAAACAGTTTGAAAAGCACCGCAATACTATGTTAAGTGCTGTGGTTTTTTCTGTGCTTTTTTTGATTACTTATGTACTTTATCACTTTACAACAGTAGAAACGGCATACGGCGGCAGCGGTACAATTAAAATCGTGTATTATCTGATTCTATTTACTCATATAGCCTTAGCGGGAATCATACTGCCATTTATACTTTATGCAGTTTACAGGGGTCTAACGGGTGAATATCAAAGACATAAAAAACTGACAAGATGGGTTTGGCCGGTGTGGTTTTATGTTTCTGTAACTGGTGTTATCGTGTATTTCATGATATCTCCGTATTATTGATTTTATGTGACTTTCGTCACTTAAGTTCCTTTGAAAAATATTAAATTTGCATCGTCAGAATGAAGAACTTACTGGTTTTTATATTGTTTGTCTTTGGTGCTGTTAATCAGCTTGCTTCACAATGTCCTATGTGTAAAGCCAGTGTCGAAAGCAGTCAGTCTGTCGGCAACAAAAGTGTCGGAATGGGATTGAATATGGGAATCCTGATGTTATTGGTATCAGTTTACGTCATACTCTTTTCGGTAGGCATTATGTGGTATCGCAAATACAGAAAGAATCAGCTTACAGAAAATGCAGTCTGATCATCCTTCCAAAATTTCTTCTATCATCGCCTGTAAATGTCCCCGGTGTAGAAAAGGCAGAATATTTCCTTCATCTGCTTTTAATGTATTTGAATTCAGTAAAACGAACGATTATTGCCCTGTCTGTAATCTAAAGTTTGAACACGAAACCGGATTTTTCTGGGGAGCCATGTATATCAGTTATGCTTTCAGTACTGCACTTATGATTGTTTTTGGGGTGATTGCCATTAATCTTGACTGGAGTCTAAGTAAAATAACCCTGGTGCTTATACCAACAATCCTTTTGATTACACCTTTTTCTTACAGATATTCAAGGGTTTTGTTACTGTATTTTATCTCACCAAACAGGCATTTTCAGAAAAACATTAAAGGAAATTAAACCTTTAGGTCTAAGTTCTGTCTTAGCATTATATCCAATAGCATATGAAAAAAATTATTTTAAGTTTGGTAGCAGCAGTGTTTGCTGTCAGCAGTTTTGCCGCAGATACGGCAAAAGTGAAAAAAACACCTGAGCAGGTCGCGGCAAAAAGAGCAGATAAGCTCAAAACTGAACTTGGTCTGACAGACGAACAGAGAAGCAAAGTTTACAATGCAGTTCTCGAAAAAATCAATAAGACAAAAGAAATTAAACAGCGTTATAAGGATAGTTCAAACCGCAAGGGCAGGGACAAGGAAATCAAAGCAGTTAAAGCCAATTTTGAAACTACCATGAATTCGATTCTGAGTCCTGAACAGAAAACTAAATATGAAGCCATAAAGAAAAAGGATAAAGATGACGATGACGAAGATGATGATGATGACGACAAAGAAGACCGCAAAAAAAGCAAAGTAAAGAAAGCCCGTAAGGCAAAAAAGTCCTGAGAATATATTGATTACTAAAAAGGCTCCCCAAGTGGAGCCTTTTTTATTGCCCTGAAATTCTGATTATAGAATTTTATGCCTTTTAAACGTTTAATTCTGATCCCGGAATAGACCGTTTATTCGTAAAACAGACCGTTTAAAAATTAAACTGACCGTTTATTAATTCGATGTAAACGAACTGAAATCATAGTTGCAAATTTGTATTGCAGGCTAAAATTAAAGGCTTTTGAAACGCTGTTCGGACTCGTTTCTTCAGCCTCTGAAATTGACCTGCCGGTAAGCCGAAAACGATATAGAGTAGGCAAAAACTAAAACAAAAATTATGATTAAAAAAAAACACTTGGTAGTGCTGCTTTTTGCCATTGGAAGTTTACGTGCGCAAAGCAGTTTTGAAAACGTTTGGGACAGTAGTTTCCGATACGTCAAACAAAATGGAAGTATGGGTACTTCCTGTTTATGGGATCTGGGTATGCCTGATTCATCTGTCTCTGATTATAAAGGCAGAGAATCGGACAGTCTGGCAAACTTCGAAATCTGGGGAAATTTTTATGAGTACTTCCGCAAATCTGCTATCAATCCCGATGCCAGAATTGCCGGATTGGAAGATATCAGAAAAAAGCTTGATGAGCATTTCCGCGCCGGAGTATATGCTTTACCAGTACTTTATGCCCGGGCAGGAAAAATTAAACGTTCAGCTCTTCAGGATGGAATCGTTTATTTCGACACTACAGATGCTGCATGGCATAGTAAAGATGAAAATTCATCTTATGAGCGCCAGGATGTCTTTATTGCCTGCAGTTATGTTTCGACCTCTTTTCAATCTGAAATGAATCTGATGTTCAGCGATGAATTTTTTATCAGCAATACAGGTTTGCAGGTCAGCCGTGTGGACATCAGTCTCAGGAATGAAAGCTGGAGAGAACTCGATAAAAACCTGCCTCATAAGATTGTTCTGCTTCCCGGCGAAAATCTGCTTAGGATCGGTATAACAATGAGTGATGGCAGTATATTGAATTCCAGATTTTATCTGATTTTCGATGCCAGGGATCTGGGCCATAACAACAGTTCCCAAAACCCATTTCATTTTGGAGATGAATCAGGATCAATTTATGAGAATCCGGTAAGAGACACTGAATTTAAGGACAGACTTGGTGCTTTTATTGATTACCTGCCGGGTTATACCAATGGTGTAATGAATACATGTATCAGAAAACCTCTTTTAATCATAGAAGGTATTGATTTCGGATTCAGGGATCACCCTACAGGAATGCACGGAGGTAAATGCGGGAACATGGGTCTCATAGATCTTAAAAACGGATATATACTCAACCCCTATGCGTCGCGGAAAAAAGATATGGCCGAATACTGGGAGCCCATTGTTAAAGCTCCCCGTATGCTGGACGATCTTAGAAACAGAGGTTATGATGTGTATTATATAGACTTTCATA
>CAZRKA010000004.1:0-40181 GCA_964600345.1 uncultured Chitinophaga sp.
GGTAAACTTGTCAATATTCTGGATACTCCCGGTCACAAAGACTTCGCCGAAGACACATACCGTACCCTAACTGCAGTTGACAGTGTTATCCTTGTTATTGACTGTGTGAAGGGTGTGGAGGAACAAACAGAGAAGTTGATGGAAGTATGCCGTATGCGCAATACCCCGGTTATTGTCTTCATCAATAAAGTTGACCGGGACGGCCGTGATCCGTTCGACCTGCTCGACGAACTTGAACAAAAACTCAATATCCGCGTAAGACCTATGAGCTGGCCAATCAATGGCGGAAGAGAGTTTAAAGGGGTTTACAAACTTTACGACAAAAGCATCAACCTGTTTGAAGCAAATAAAACTAAAATCAGTAAAGACGTTGTCAGAATTGACGACCTCAACAGTCCGCTGCTCGATGAACTCCTCGACAAAGATGCTCAAAGACTGCGACACGATGTTGAGTTGATTGACGGTGTATATGGAGCTTTCGATGTTAACGAATATCTGAAAGGCGAACTTGCACCGGTATTTTTTGGCAGTGCTTTGAATAACTTTGGTGTAAAAGAACTGCTGGAAAAGTTTCTTGAGATTGCGCCTTTCCCGCAACCCCGCCAGAGCAGCGACAGGGAAGTAAAACCCGAGGAAAACAAATTCACCGGTTTTATTTTTAAGATACATGCCAACCTGGATCCGCGTCACCGCGATCGTATTGCATTCCTTCGCGTTTGTTCGGGTAAGTTTGAACGCAACAAATTCTTTCACCATGTCAGGTTAAATAAAAACATGAAGTTTGCCAGCCCGTTTACTTTTATGGCCGATAGCAAGGCATTACTCGAAGATGCCTATGCCGGCGATGTGGTTGGTTTGTACGATACCGGCAATTTTAAAATCGGTGATACCCTTACCGAAGGTGAAGATTTGATGTACAAAGGCATTCCTTCGTTTTCACCCGAGATATTCAAAGAATTAATCAATCTCGATCCGATGAAATCCAAACAACTTGAGAAGGGCATAGAACAACTAACCGACGAAGGTGTAGCGCAGTTGTTCAGGCAGGAGCAGGGTAACCGAAAATTTATCGGCACGGTAGGGGAACTGCAGTTCGAGGTTATTCAATACAGACTGGAACACGAATACAATGCCAAATGCCGCTTCGATCCGCGCGCTTTTTACAAAGCCTGCTGGATGACCGGCGACAAGGATGCCATTGAAGAATTCTGTCGCTTCCGTCAGAAAAACATCGTAAAAGACAAAGACGAGAACATCGTTTTCCTTGCCGAAACGGCATGGATTTTGAACACTGCCATTCAACAGAATCCAAAGATTGAATTCCATACAACTTCTGAATTTAAAATATAAACATTGTAAAATTAAAATTTCATTGTATGTTTGAAGTACAAATGGATGGTTTGAGACAAAGTTTATTGGGAGCCTGCCTCTTCGCTTACTCTTCAATATCGGCGCAGGAAAATTCCCCTGTCGATTTCATCCCCAATTTTAAAAAAGGCGAACGTCTGGTATACCAGATTGTAGAAACCAAATTCAAACAAAATCCCAACGGGCATTACCTTTTTCTGATGTACGATACCTCTTATCTGGTATTTAATGTTACAGAAAAAAATGACAGTCAGACCTTGATTGATTTCAACTATGCGGATGCCATGATTGACGGCAAGGTGTACAACGAAAACAACAACTATCTGCGTACCGAGACTTATAAACTGGTTCTAAGTCCAAAAGGAGAATTTATTGAACTTAGCAACTGGGAGTTTTTTGCCAGCGTGCTGATTCAAAATACTAAAATCCTGTATGCCAACCGTGGTATTGATTCCAATACACTTAAATACTATTACTTGTTTTATCACAGCCAGGAAAATGTCGAAAAGACTGTTCTGCCAAGGGTACTTGAATTATTTGACATTCTCGGTGAAACCTATCACCTTGAAACAAACTACAGTCTAGCTCGCGAAATGGTAAATCCTTTTCAGGGCAACAATTTGCTGAAATCCTGCTCATTCAAACCATTTAAAACCGCCGCATATCCGAATTCAGTTTTTTTTGAAGGCAAAATTAAAACCAATTCAGACGACAATGAATGCCTGCAGGAAGATTACTACGCCTATATCAACCAGAAAAAGCCTGATTCCGATTCGGAAGTAGTTCCACCGTATATATACATGGAAGATACTTATACCTACCAATGGGGACTCATCAGTAAGCGCATTCTATCCTTCACATTTACACATACGGTATATCTGGGTAGCGATAAGCAGGGACTCGACAGGGTATTTAACTTTTACTCTTACTAAATTTTGAAAATTTCAAGGGATACCGGGCTAATCTGGGCAGCCTTTGCGGCATCTCTGTTTTTACTCGGTTTTGTGTTTTATCAGAGCCGTGGAGTAGAAGGCGGACTCGATTCCTGGAACCATTTTCTCATTTCCAAATCCGCTTACAGGCACCCGGAACTTTTGCTCGACCAGTGGAATAAACCTGTTTTCACATGGTGTACCGTTCTTATTTGCCAGCTCGGCCTCAATGCCCTGATTATATTCAATATTCTCTGTGTGGCTTTTGCCGGATTGCTCAATGCTTATTCTCTGAAGAAACGCGGCTACGGAAATGCATGGCTATTGGTGCCTTTTACCGTGTTTACACCTATTTTATTCCAGAACACAATCTCGGGATTAACCGAACCGCTTAATGTATTCCTGCTGGCATTGTTATTTTACTTCTGGAGCAACGAAAGATTCAGGTCAGCTGTATTGATTGCATCATTCCTGCCATTTGTGAGAACCGAAGGTTTTGTTATCTGCGGCGCTGTATTTTTAGGTATCATTTGCCGCAAAGATTATAAACTCATGTTCTGGCTGCTTTCCGGTAGCCTGGTTATGAATTTAGTTGGTTTCATTATCACCGGAAAACCCTTATGGATTATCACCGAAAACCCATACTGGAAACACGAAAATGAAGGCACATTCGATCCCGGAAGTGGCAGCATTTTCCACTTCACAGATCAGGCCAGAGCTATGTTTGGTTTACCTTTACTGATTTTATTGCTAGGAGGTATAGCACTATTGTTGTTTCGCATCATTAAAAAGAAAGACCAGGACAGTTTGTTTTTTCTTTCATTCTGGACTTTTGCACTCTATTTTCTTGCCCATACAATTATCTATTATTTCGGTATTCTTGGTTCACACGGACTCACACGGCCGATAGCTGTCATAGCCGGCCCTCTGGGCATAATGGCCTTTTATGCCCTGGATGTATTTGACATGAAAAAGCAAAACCTGCTTAGGGTGATGTTTTCTGTCCTGATTGCCTTTTCAGTCATCTGGATTGCATACAAAGAGACCGGCTACGCCAAACCACACCGCATCAATGAACCAAGTGTAAAGGCAGATAAAAGTCAGATCAACTTTATAAAAGCAGGAGAGTGGTTGACATCCAATGGTCTTATGCAGCGACCCATCATACACCAGTCGCCGTATTTCGATGTGCACTTCAATAAAGATCCATACGACATCAATTCTTCTTACCGCATTTGGTCTATAGACCAGAAAAACGACTGGGCGGCTAAAGGTGTTATAGTAATATGGGACGGGTTCTCGGCAGTGAGAGAGGGGAATATGAAATTAGAATGGCTGATGTCTAATCCCGACTATAAACTTTTGCATACCATAGAAGGATTTGAAAAACCTGAATCTGATTCCACCATGTACGAGGTCAGGATTTTTGAAAAAGTTCTCGGACCATAAGTTAAAATTATAATAAAAACAGCCTGAATTCCTGTAAGCGCCGTATTCAATAATTTATTTGTAAGTGTAATCCGGACAATTGTTTTCAGTGTCCGGTGATGCCAAACACAGTATCAGACCTTCTTGATTTATAACAGGAAATACAAATGAACTCTGAGATGTAAATCAGAAATTCAATCAGATTCCAAATAAATCTGCGTGTATTTTGTAAGTTCTGGTGAAGCCGAAATGTTTTTCCTTATAGCTTTCAATCCAGGCCAGACCACGGGTTGCATTGCAAATAAACGCTTCGTCTGCTGCAAATAAATCTTCCTCAGTTAATGCAGTTTCTTTAACCACATATCCCAGGTTCCTGAGTTTGTCTATGATAAAATGCCGCATTACACCGTCGAGGCAGTATTCAGAAAGGGCAGGGGTCAGCACCTCGTCGCCTGAAACGAAGAATATATTGGCATTAAACACTTCAGCTATATTGCCCTGCTCATTAAAAAGCATAACGGTATCGAATCCGTTTTCTGTGGCATAGATACCGGCAAGTACGTATTGAATTGCTGAAAGTGGCTTGAAGAAACTAAGGAAATTAGACGGTTTCAGAATAAGTCCGTAAGCTCCCATTTTCATACCAACATCATTGATGGGATAATTACCAGGAGCTTCGGTCATCTCGATCAAAAAACAACATCTGTTTCTGCTGGGAGCGTAATATCCTTCACATTCTCTGTAAAAAATAATACGGCATCGGGCGTTGAGCCAGCCGTTTTTGAGGCATAATAACTCTATCTGATCTTCGAAGTATTTCTGGGTCCAGCGTTCGTTTAAAGGCAGATGAAAGAATGTGGAAGCGCGCTGTATGCGCTGGTAATGCAGATCAAATAACTGAGGTTTCTTCTGGATAACCTTGATACTTTCAAAAAAACCATCGCCGTATTTGTAGATACGACTCTGTGAATTGAAAATTTTATCATCGGCATCGGTCAGTACCCCTTGAAAACTGATCAACATGGTTGCAATATACTAAGTTTTTTGAATAATAAGCATCATTAGCCGCTTTTAAGCCTAAAATGGTTAGTTTCAATACTGTGAGGTTCATGTAATTTAATTCTCAGCGATAGTTTAAAACCCGAAGATATTGAGTTTCTAATTCCTCTTATCTTATCTATATTTGCCTTCATAATTATAGATTGAACTTCAATGCAAAAACCGGATCCCAATCTTTTATTAAAGCTAGTGCGCATGAAGATGCCTTACGGGAAATACAAAGACAATCTGATTTGCAATCTTCCGGTATCCTATCTCGAATGGTTTAAGTCTAAAGGATTTCCAAAAGGTGAACTCGGTATGCTGCTCGAAACTATGTATGAAATCAAAATCAACGGACTCGATGATTTGCTGAGACCGCTTAAACAATTTAAATAATTAACCCCGGCAGAGTTGCAATTTCTTACAATTTTCTGAATTCAAAGGTAAGCGGTCCTTCATGCATCTTCAGGCTAAAAGCCGAAAGTATGTCAACTTCAAATAGCCTGATTGTATCGGGATTTTCGTATTTTAAATGCAAGGTATGATCTTTAAAAGACCATTTACCTGACATGTGTTTGTTTAATGCGGCAATATGGTAATCAAAAATGCTGTCTTTACCCAGAATCATGATGTCTTCATCGGTAGTCTCGCATATAGCAGAATCGTTAACACTGATTTTAATGTAATTCCAGCTGCCGGTGATCAGATCAGTCTCGGTTCTTTTGCGACATGAGATTAATAACATCAATCCCAACAAAAAAAGAAACCTATTTGCGCTTGTCAATTTCATCTCTAATTTGGGCAGCCTTTAAATAATCTTCATTTCTAAGCGCCTCATCAAGCATGTCTTCCAGTTCGTCTACGCTTTTATCTTTGTATTTATTCGATAAAGACTTTTCGCCTATTTTAGGCATATCCTCGCCGGCATCTCTGCCCGGTTTCTGGATATCGCTTTCTTCTATCTCAATCCCTGCTTCCTCAAGTATATCTTCTGTAGTGTAAATCGGACAATTAAAGCGAACCGCAATGGCTATGGCATCGCTGGTTCTGCAATCAATACTTACCTGTTCGTCAGCATTCTCGCAAACAAGTAAAGCGTAAAACACTCCTTCTTTTAACTGGTGAATGAATACTTCGCTAATGGTAAAGTTGAGCTTCTTGGCAAACAGGAGAAATAAATCGTGGGTTAAAGGCCTCTCGGTATTAATTCCTTCGAGGGGAATGGCTATAGCCTGAGCTTCAAACTGGCCGACTATGATCGGCAATTTACGTTGACCTTCCATTTCGCTAAGGATTAGGCTATATGAGCCCTTGACCTGTGATGGTGCTATACCGTATATATCCAGTTCTACCTTTTTCAAACCGGGTTTTTATTAGTTCTTTGACGCCTTGGCGGCACTGATTAATTGAGGAAGTATTTCGAAAGCATCTCCTACAATGCCGTAATCTGCAGCTTTGAAGAAAGGTGCTTCAGGATCTTTGTTAATGGCAACTATCACTTTACTGCTGCTTACACCGGCAAGATGCTGGATTGCTCCTGAAATACCGATGGCAATATAAAGGTTGGGCTTAATGGTAATTCCCGTTTGACCAACGTGTTCGTTATGGGGTCTCCAGCCCATATCACTTACAGGTTTGGAACAGGCAGTGGCAGCACCAAGCAAGTCTGCCAGTTCTTCTACCATTCCCCAGTTTTCCGGACCTTTCATGCCTCTTCCGGCAGAAACAACTATCTCGGCTTCGGTCAGCGGAATTTTACCGCCTGCCTTCGAGGTGGCACTGATGCTGGTTCGTGCATTGCCGGCATTGCTTTGCATGGTTTCGGCAGATATAGCACCCGGGAATGATTTAAGTTCTGTACTGTTAGGTGTAATGGCTATTACTTTATTAGCCTTATCAAGACTGACATAGGCGAATCCTTTACCGGAAAAAACACCGCGTTTAACCGTAAAACCGTTGGAGGTCTCGGGATATGCAATTACATTGGTAGCAAGAGAAGCGTTCATGGCCACTGCAATCCTCGGTGAAAGCGATTTGCCTTCATAAGTATTGGCTATAACCATTAAATCAATATTATTAGCAATGATGGCTGAATGGATATTTGCAGTATAGGCCTGTGCATCGAAAGCGTTTAAGCCTTCAATTACCACAAGTTTGCGCACGCCGTGTTCTGCCAGCTTTTCAGCTTCACCGTCGTTTGGCTTACCTATGCAAATAGCTGTTACTTCTCCGTTGCTGATGTTTGCAGCGTATGAGGCAGCTTCTAAAACTGATTTTTTAAATACTCCTTCTGAATTTTCTGCGTATATTCCTGTCATGTTATGCGATGATTTTAGCTTCGTTACGTAGTATATCAATTAACTGACCTGCGTTTTGTGCATCAATTAAACGCACTGCCTGTTTAGGCGCAGGACTTTCAAACTGTTTATAAGTGCTGCTGTTCGCAACATCAGTCGCTTCAACAACTGCAAGCGGTTTTGTTCTGGCGGCCATAATACCTTTCATATTGGGAATACGGGGTTCGCAGAGATCTTTCTGAGCACTGGCCACTACCGGTAATTCAGAACTTAAAGTCTGCCTGCCTCCGTCAATATCGCGCTCAAACAAGGCCTTGCCGTCTGTTACATCAATTTTAGTACAAACATTTACAGAAGGCCAGCCAAGCAATTCGCCCAGCAGACTGCAAACCTGTCCGCCGTTGTAATCTATACTTTCTCTACCTGTTAACACCATATCATAGGTATTAGCCTTGATGATATGAGCCAGTTGTTCTGCCACAAATTGTCCGTCTTTAGGTTCTGCATTGATGCGAATGGCGTCGTTGGCACCTATTGCAAGTGCCTTTCTGATAACTGCGTCTGCATCCGCAGTTCCGACAGTTGCTACTGTAACGCTGCCGCCATTTTTTTCAGTGATTTCCAGAGCACGGGTCAGAGAGAGTTCATCATAAGGATTGATGATAAACTGTACACCCTGAGTATTGAATCGGGTATTGTTATCTGTAAAGGTAATTTTGGTTGTGGTATCCGGAACCACACTCATACACACTAAAATTTTCATGAAAACTTAAAAAAATATTTTGCAAAATTAAGTATAAAAAGTGCTAAGAAAAAATGAGTTTTGCAGTCGTTCACAAAATTTGAAATGAGCAGAATTGACAGTATCAGGGAATTGCTGAAAAAGGATCCGGAAGATGTATTTTTGAATTATGCACTTGCCATGGAATATATGTCGGCTGAACAAACTGATGATGCTATTGAAAAACTGGAATGGATAAGGGAAAAACAAGCTGATTATCTGCCCTTATACTACCAGCTGGCACAGCTTTATTCGGAAAGTGGTTTTAAAGATAAATCAGAACAGATATACACAGAGGGTATTGTGGTTGCCGAAGCTGCAGGCGATCGCAAAACAGCATCAGAATTGCGCAGCGCACTCGACGAATTATTATTTTAAATGGAATACCAAAGCAGAAATCCACACTTCAAACAGCAATTACTGCAAAAAATGCAGGCTAATCACTTTATGCAGCACCTTGGCTTTATGGTTACAGCTATAGAAGCAGGTTACATAGAAGGAGAACTGATATTGCACAAAATTCACACCCAGCAAAATGGATTTGTGCATGGTGGCATCACTTCCACTCTTGCTGATATAGTGATGGGATTTGCAGCATATTCGCTTGTTGCGGAAGGAGAGGGCACGGTGACTTCCGATCTTAAAATAGCATATCTCAGACCGGGGATTGGCGAAAAAGTTATTGCCCGCGGACGGGTCATAAAACCCGGAAAATTGTTGTATTACTGCGAGGCAGATATCATTTGTGTACATCCCGAAATGGGCGAGGTATTAATAGCTAGGGGCTACTCAACTATGTGCGCAGTTAAACATGCGATAGTTTGATACGCCTTAATTTACTCTAATTTTCCTGAAAGACTCCTTACATAAGCAATACCAGAGATTTGCAAAGCTATTTCTGCAATTCAGAATAATTTTTAAAAGCAGATATAATGAGAAATCAAATCGGGTATCTGTAAATTTCACCTTACCCAATAAACATTAAGAAGTTTTACGAAGCGAAAATCACCATTTGCTGACAAGCGGAATTATTCTGCCTCTGCCGAATGCCTTGCCGCTCACCCTTAAAATTGGAGGTGCCTGGTAACGCTTGTATTCGTTTCGGTTAACCATACCGATAACTCTTTTTACTACAGACTCGTTGAAGCCGAGTGAAATGATATGTTCAGCGCTTTTTTGTTTATCAACGTAAAGTTCGAGAATGGCGTCCAGCAAAGCATAATCCGGTAAGCTGTCGCTGTCTTTCTGTCCGGGCCGCAATTCTGCACTGGGTGCCTTTTCTATGATTTCCTTCGGAATTATTTCTTCATCCCTGTTTATATAACGTGCAAGTTCGTATACTTTAGTTTTGTATACATCGCCCATCACACTTAAACTGCCGCACATATCGCCATACAATGTGGTATATCCGACAGCCATCTCACTTTTATTACTTGTATTTAGGAGAATGTCGCCAAATTTATTGCTGATAGCCATAAGTATTACAGCCCTGCTTCTGGCCTGCATGTTTTCTTCGGCGATATTGAAATCAGTGCCCGAAAACAAAGGCTGCAAGGTATTTCCAAATGCGTCAAACACCTCACTTATCGGAATAACATGTTGAAGATTGCCAAGCTTGTCTGAGAGTTGTTTCGCATGCAGTACACTGCCTTCACTGCTGAATGCAGATGGCATCATGACGGCTCTCACATTTTCGGATCCAAGGGCTGCTGATGCCAGAGCCTGAACCACAGCAGAATCTATTCCTCCTGAAGAACCAAGTACCGCCTTTTTGAAACCTGTTTTAGCAAAAAAATCCTTTATGCCGTAAACCAATGCACCATAAAGACTTTCAATATCACTTACTTGTTCTGTTTTAAGAGGGGTATATGCCGTTTCTGTATTGTAGTATGCAATGCTGTCTTTAAATACAGGAAGTTCGATAATGATTTCTCCCCTGGCATCCAGCACAAGTGAATTACCGTCAAAAATCAGGTCGCTATGTACACCGGTCTGATTGACGTAAACAAGAGGTAGATTGTATGCAGATGCCTGAACCTGTAACACACTTAACCTCTCAGCTTTCTTGCCCAGATTAAATGGCGATGCGGATATATTGATCAGGAGTTCCGGGCTAAGCAATGACAATTCTTTCAAAGGATTATCAAGATAGTCGAAACGGTCCATTTCGTGCCATAAATCCTCACAAATAGTTAAAGCACATTTTTTACCGGCAATTACAATACATCTGAATATATCATTGACTTCAAAATAGCGCGATTCGTTGAAAACATCATAGGTAGGCAATAATGTTTTATAAACCACATCTTTAAGTTTACCATCGGCAAGTACACAGGCCGCATTATACAATCGCCGGCCGGATTCTTCAGGGTTTTCCATAGGTGAACCCAAAATTACTGTTATACCTTGGGCATGTCCGGCAATTATGTGTACAGCCTTTTCACAATCTTCTATAAAATGCGGATAATCCAGTAAGTCGTCGGGTGGATAGGCACAAACAGCCAGTTCACTGAACACAATCAGATCTGCAGCTTCACTTTTAGCTGTTTCAATGGCTTCGATAATCTTTTTAGAATTACCTTCAATATCGGCAATAACTAAATTGATCTGTGCGAGTGCGATCTTCATGCCGAAACTTTGTAAACAATAAGTAGCTAAAACTTTTTGCTATGAATCTGAATCAGAAGAAAAGTCCGATTTCAAGTCCCAGCACATTGTTGATCATCTTGGATTTCTTGTCATCCAGGATATCGGTAAAGCCGTTGTTAAACCTGAGACCGGTGTAAAAACTGGTGTTGCCACTCAGATTGTACTCAATACCTGCCCCGAGTATCATAGAAGCACGCAGAAAGTTAATATTGTCCTTATATTCGGTAAAATCGAAGCGGTCGTACTGACCATCGTTTGGAATATACTTCTCGTTAGTAGGGAAATTCTTTGAATTGGTCATTGATGGTTTTGCCAGGATAGTGGCATTGTTGCTGATGATAAAGCCGGGCGCTATACCAATCAATCCCCAGTACTTGATACCATTGCTTTCTTTTGTTACAAATTTAAAATTCAAAGGTATTTCCAGGTATTTAAGATTGTATTTGTAACTAATATTATTGTACCAGTCGCCCGAACTCAACATGTAATTGCTGTCGTTTTTCAGTTTAACTCTGTTTGACATGGATGTTACCTGAATCTCCGGTGAGAAAAAGTAATTGTCTGCAAGTCTTACATCGCCCATGAGGCCGAATGAAAATCCAATTCCCGCCCCATCGCTCTGTACATTATTGGTTTTACTCTTAACCCAGTTGAACCCCGGAACTATTTTGAATCCAATTCTGAAATCTCTGTTGTCCTGAGCATTCGCTATCTGGCCTAAAATGAATAGTCCGGTCAATAAAAGTGAATACTTTTTCGTTATTTTCATTCTGATAATGGTTTTATTTGCACAAAAATGAACAAAAATTTCCAATTTCCAATTAATACACTTGCAGTATTTATCCTGCTATTCTTAACATCTTGTGGCAACAACAGACTGGATGTAGACACTTCAGACATTGAAGTCAAGCTGGATATACGCCGCTTCGAAACAGAACTTTTCGAAAACAAGCTGAACGACTTTAATGCCTTTTCTGCCCGTTATCCATACTTCCTTACCGATTATACAAAAGGTATCATCGGATTTCCCGGTACCGAGGCCGAAGCTTTCCAGCAGTTAATGTTATTCAAGACCGATGTGAATGCCAAAAAAATGTACGAACTGGTAAAGGCAAAATACGGGAATTTCGAAACATACGAAAAAGAACTTACTGAAGCTTACAAGCGGTTCAGATACTATTTTCCCAACGAAAAAATTCCGGTCATCGTTACGTATACCGGTAATTTCAGTTTTTATCTCAATCCGGTTGGGGTTGATTATATAGGCATAGCCCTCGATATGCACATGGGTTCGGATTTTAAATACTACGAAATGGCTATAAACGAAAAATACTGGAGAAAGATCCTGATTCCGGAAAGCATCGTTACCAACCACATGATTGCCCATGCAAACGATTTATTTGCCGGAACCAATAAATCAGGCAATTTCACGGATGATATGATTTATTACGGCAAACTCTTGTATTTCCTTGATGCTACCTGTCCCAATGTTCCCGACCATATCAAAATCGGAATGACTAAGGCTGAATTTGACTGGTGCGTTCAGGAAGAACACAATATCTGGGCGTTTATAGTTAAAGAAAAGTATTTGTATGAAACCGACAGGCGCCGTTTCGAAAGACTGCTTAAAGAGGGACCGATGACCAATGCAAGCGGTGTTGCCGAAGGCACTCCGGCCATGATAGGCAAGTTTGCCGGCTGGATGGCAATCAGGCAATACATGAACGAAAACAGCAATGTGACACTTCCTGATCTGATGAAGAGCAGTGATGCACAGGCTATTTTGCGCCAAAGTGCTTATAAACCATGATTGGTGAAATAAAACTAATTAAACCGGTGCTTAGCTTAACCTAACAATTCCTGAAACTGTTCTCAAAACAGAATTTTAACTCAGAAGACTCAGCGGGTGATTAACTTAAATTAATAGGTTTAACTAAAAAGTTAAATTACTGTTCTGTTCTTTATATTAAACGGTGGCTGAGTTCTGAATTTTTAACCAATCATCATATGCGTGGTAGCATATTTGTAATCGGCATTTATGGCCCTGGAACTTAATGAGAAGGCCAGGGTTACAATACCAACCCGACCAACAAACATTGCAAAAGTCAGAATTAGTTTTCCTGCATCACTTAGTCCTGACGTAATACCTGTGCTCAATCCGACTGTTGCAAACGCAGAAACAGATTCGTAGGCAAGTCTTATCAGCTCGGTGTTTTGTTCTGTAAAAGACAATAAAGTGATAACGAGCAATACAAACAAACCTGAGAATACCACTACTGCAAATGCCTTGTAAACCAGTTCCTGCGCAATGCGGCGATTGCCCAGAGACATTTCCTTTTTACCGCGTATAGTGCCAATTACCGCAACCATCATAACAATAAAAGTACTGGTCTTGATACCACCGCCGGTTGAAGCAGAAGAGGCGCCGATAAACATCAGGAATATGGACAATAAAAGCAGGGTAGTGGGAAGATGTTCCAGACTTATAGTGTTAAAACCACTTGTTCTGAGATTGACAGACTGGAAAAAACAAATAGCAATTTTAGCTATAGTTGATTGGTCTTTGTAATATTCCTGTACATGAAGGAAATAAAAAGAAGCCATACCAACCAGTATCAGGACAAAACTGGTATAAATGGCAATTTTAGAACTCAGTTTCCAGTCTTTCCATGGTTCGGCAAGTCTGGATCTAAGCATTAATGGAGAAAACACGTCGCGGATAACAGGAAAACCAAGGCTTCCGAAAAAGATGATGACTCCCATGAAAATATGCAGCATGTAAAGTTCTGAAACCAATGGTGTTTCAAAGTTGAAATCGAAAGTCGAGAAACCGGCGTTGCAGAAAGCCGAAATACTGTGAAAAACAGAAGTGTAAATCCGGTGTCCCGGACTGCTGAAATTGTAATCGCCCCATAGGACGTATAGTCCGAGTGCTCCCAGACCCTCAATGATAAACGTCATAACGAGAATTCGTTTTATCAGATAAAAACTACCTGATATATTTTCAGCATCCAGCAATTCGTTCATCGCAATCTGGTGCTTAACTCCTATGCCCTTTTTAATAAATGAAGCAAAGAAAGAAGCGAATGTGAGTATACCTATACCTCCGAGTTGTATAAGCATCAAAATCACCATCTGGCCTTTGATATTGAAGAATGTGGACGTGTTTACAACTGTCAACCCGGTGACACAACTGGCACTTGCACTGGTAAATAAAGCGTCTATGAAATTGAGTGCATGTCCTGTGTTGTTAAATCCGGGCAATGTAAGTAGTAATCCTCCTCCAAATATTAAAATCAGGAATGAATAAAGAAACAGGGTAGTAGGCTTTAGCTTGGAAGTGTAGATAGAATTTACTGATCGGATAAGCTCGAGACCGGCAAAAAACAATAGGAAAAACTGTATGAAAAAGTGGTAAATCGACCGGTAATTGGGCACATCCAGTTTTATTAAAAGCTTTTCAAGCATTGGATGTCCAAATATGAAATAACTTATTCCATCGTATATAACAAGTAAAACTAAAAGGGCTTCAAATGCATTGGAAGTCAAGTAACTTAAGCGTTGCTTTGCCAATGCAAGGCGTATAAAAAATCCCAGTATAAATATCAGATAAAAAAACCTGGTGATAACAAATATCATATTGATATTTTCCTGAGTGTGAATAAAGCCATAGTGGTAAACCATGACACTTAATACAAGCAATGAAGAAATAACTGTAAATATCCTGAGGAGTTTCAGAATCAGTTCTTCATTTTTGAATAGAAAAAATGATATTTTTTTATTCAGACTCAACGGCTTTCTGAACTAAGATAACGAGCTTCCTTCTTTAGTTTATCAATGTCAATTGGCACTACACCGCTTTCTTCACAAACCAGTCCGCCTGCAAGATTGGATAACTCTGCCAGTGAGCGCATATCCATGCCACATGCCAGACAAAGAGATGCTACACTGATTACGGTATCACCAGCACCACTTACGTCTGAAATATTGCGGATATGGGCCGGTATGAATTCGAATTCGCTGTGATCAGTAATCATAACGCCGTCTTCACTAAGTGTAACCATACTGAAGGTATTTCCCAATTGACTGTTAAGTTCTTTGACGGCCTCAATCAGGTTTTCCCTTTTTTTGAGATTTTTATCAGAATTCAGACCTTCTTTAATTTCTTTCAGGTTGGGTTTGAATAGCGTAACGCCTTTGTATTCGAGGAAGTTTTTCTTTTTTGGATCAACTGCAACAGGTTTACCCGCTTCTTTGGCAATTCTGATCAGTTCCGGAATATTCTCCTGACATAATACGCCCTTATTGTAGTCTTCGAGAATTACCACATCACAATCATTTACATGTTTGCTGAACGTGTCGAGCAGGTTTTGCATTTCATCCGGATCAATATCGCTTGTCATTTCCTGATCAAGTCTTAGCAACTGATGTTTGTTTCCCAGTATTCTGGTTTTGGTTGTAGTTTTCCTGTTTCCCGAGCGAATAATGCCTTCAGTAGGCATTCCGTGTTTTTTGATAAGTTCAAGGAACTCGTCACCTTCTTTGTCTTTTCCAATTACAGAACACAAAACCGGAACTGCATTAAGTGCAGAAATATTAAGCGCCACATTTGCGGCTCCACCTAAACGGGTATCATAACCTTCAATATTTACCACCGGAACCGGCGCTTCGGGCGACAGTCGATCCACTTTACCCATGATATAGGCATCCAGCATGACATCGCCTACTATCAGTACTTTCTTGCCTTCAAATGCTTCTATCATCTCATCCATTATTTCAGTTTAAGCAATGCTTCTTTTATTCTGCCCATAGCTTTTATCAGGTTTTCTTCGCTGGTTGCATAAGACAGTCTGATACAATTGTCGTTTCCAAATGCAGAGCCCGCAACGGTTACCACATAAACCTCATTCAAAATATGCATACAGATGTCCTGAGAATTTCTCATGATCTTATCACCGGATCTTTTGCCGTAAAAGGAACTCACATCGGGAAACAGATAAAAAGCTCCTTGTGGTAAGCTCAGTTTCAATCCGGGTATTTCTTTGAGAATATTATAACAAAGATCACGTCGCTTTTTAAATGCCTCACGCATTTCGAATGTAGGCGTAAGATCACTGTCGAGCGCAGCAATGGTGGCTTTCTGGGCAATGGCATTGGTACCGCTGGTAAACTGACTCTGAAGCTTCTCGCAGGCATAGGCTATTTCTTTGGGTGCACCAATATAACCAATTCTCCAGCCGGTCATAGAAAAAGCCTTGGAAACCCCGTTTACAGTAACGGTTCTATTTATCAGGCTTCCAAAAGAAGCGATGCTGTGGTGTTTGCCTTCAAAACTGATATGCTCATAAATTTCATCGCTTATGATGTAAATGCCGGTGTGTTTTTCGAAAACGTCTGCCAGAGCTTTAAGTTCATCCTCGCTGTATATCATCCCACTTGGATTGTTGGGACTGCTGAACATAAACAACTTTGTTTTGGGTGTTATAGCGGCCTCCAGTTGTTCGGGACTTATTTTGTAATCAGATTCTACACTGGTGTCGATATATACGGCTTTACCTTCTGCGAGGCTTACCATATCGGCATAGCTAACCCAGAAGGGTCTCGGAATAATTACTTCATCACCCGGATTTACCAGTGCAAGTACTGCATTCATAATTGAATTCTTTGCGCCGGTACTCACTATTATCTGGTCTGTGTTGTAGTGTAGTCTGTTTTCTCGCAGAAATTTTCTGGAAATGGATTCTTTCAGATCAGGGATACCCGCTACCGGCGTATAAAAGGTAAAATTTTCTTCAATGGCTTTGATAGCGGCTTTCTTAATGTGATCAGGCGTAAAGAAATCGGGTTCTCCAAAACTAAGACTTATAATGTCTTTGCCCTCGGCTTTAAGCGCCCGGCCTAATTTTGCCATGGCTATAGTTTCAGACTCTGAGATGCGATTAAGCCTGTCGGCTATCATCGATTTGTCTTCTTTTGTTGTCAAAATTCTTAGATAAAGTGCAAACGTACTTCAAAATAAGGAAATCAGGAAATATTACTTGTTGAAAACTGCTTCGGAATGGATGATTTACAAGACAATGGAAGTGCAGATCAAAAACTTTGCTTTAGAAGTGAATTTAAATGAAGTGAATCATCACGACTTGCAGGCTGAATTGAATTTAGAAAAGCGTTTGACGGTTTTTTTAGGTTGAAGGTAGGGTTTGCATTTCTCAAAATAGACTAGCTCCATTGTAGTGGCATCTATGATGTAAAAGCAATTCAATTCAAGGGCATAAAAATAAAAGTAAAAATGTTCACCTTTGCTCATTTTATTATAAGCTAACTGAGCTATACCGGTATTATTATCCCGGTAATGTAAATGTCTGAAAAATTTAACCTGATGTAATTCGTAGTCTTTCTCGTGGCTGCTCAAACTGCCATATAGATTTTCCATGTCGAGAATCTGGTTGATGTATATGGTATCAGTTTGTTTGACACCGCATGGAGACTCGGATTTTTCAATCTTTTGTTTAAAAATATTGCCGTTGATCTTTTCATGAAGATAAAGGGCAATCTGTAGCGGATTTATCCAGTCGCTGGCCCGGTCGAGTTCAGACAGCTTAACAACTGTATCATTGATATTGCTGTGATTCATCCATAATTTGAGTATTTTTTCTGCTTTTAGTTCCTTTCCATTGAAATTCACAAGTTCCAGTTGATGCTCAAAATAGTTATATGTTTTGGCAATCTGTGTATTGCCCTGAGTTACATAATAAGTCTGAGATTTACCTTCTGATTTTATGTCAAAAAAGTAGTACGATTGTTTGATATAGGCAGGTTCTACAATCTTTGCAGTGTCTTTTAATTCAAGACCTAAACGTTTGGCCGATTCTCTAGCCATGGCGCTGAAATCTATTTTAACTCCGTGTGCTTTCAAATAATCATCAGCTGCATTCGCCCTTAGCTTAAACAAATCGGTTCTTGTTTTGTAAATTTCTTCGGGTATGTAGCGGTGAAAATCCTTTTTGTTGTCTATAAACACGACTTTCATCTCAGGAAATTTCAGTTTAATAAAATTGCAGTAAAGCTGATTGACAGATTCATTATTTGAGAAATAAACCAGCAAGGTATCCCTTTGGTTAATGGCATTTGCTTTCAGACAGAAACCAAAGAATAGTAAACCCAAAAATCTCAAGACTTTCATGAGGCAAATGTATAATTTATGAATATAACTTAAATGAAAACGATTTTAAACAGTCCGGAATTGCTGAAAACAAAAGAAATATTATAAATTAAGTATCTTAAAATTTAAATATATCTGATTGATTACCTAGCAATTGTAATTTACTAATAAAAATTTGTTCGTTTTTTATTGAACCAAAATTAAAATACATTTAGGTTTGCTTCCCGAAATTAACAAAATATATAATGAAAAACACAATTAAAACTAATTCAATCATCCTGATTATGTCAGTATTGCTGACATTTACTTTATCATGCCGAAAGGAAAACGACCGATTCAGAAAAGGTACAAGCAAAAAATGCGTTGTAAATGATGTACGCGGTAACCGTTTAGTACTTACCCCGCACGGATTATTCAAGGAAACTGTATCAATGGAAGGCTTGAAAGACTTTAATCAGTCTGAAAACTTTGATGCTTCTGCCAAACGCGGTAACCCTAATACAATAGTAAACGGCGAAATGATTGCTGAAGGATTCTCTGTTTCGAATTTTTATGTCACCTTCGGCGCAGTTATCAACAAAAAAGGTACTCATGGGAAAATAAACTGGTCCGGTACTGACTTCGGTGTAGATACACTGGATGTGCATTACCTGAGCGTTGATGGTAATGAAGCTGTTGTTGGAGGTATAGTCAATTCTGATAACTGGTATTTCCCAAAAGGATATTATATCTGTTTTAAAGTAAAGGACAATGGCACATCCAAGACCGGTACTTTCGATCAATTGAACAACCATTTGTTTTACTCTTCAACAGACAATGGAAGCGGCCTCACACCTTCAAGCGGTTTCTGGAGTACCGGCTGGTATAAGCTAAACAGCCAGGTTAAAATCAAATAACAAAGGATTCCTTATCGGTATTCATATCTGGGGATTATTTTCCTGATCCTAATTAGTTATGCAACTTATTTTGCGTGCTTAGAGATATATTGCGCATTATAAAAAGTAATCACAATGAAAAAACTGGAAAACAAAGTAGCAGTTATTACCGGGGCAGGATCAGGTATGGGAAAAGCCATGGCTCTGCTTTTTACCTCCGAAGGGTGTAAGGTAATTGCAGCTGATGTCAGCAGCGAAAGACTGGCAATACTTAAAAAAGAAAGCAGCGGCGATCTGGAAATTTCAAAGACTGACATGTCCAGCGAAGTTGATATAGAAGCCATGATAGCGCTCGCTGTTACAAAATACGGTACAATCGATATACTGATCAACAACGCAGGTATCATGGATAATTTTCAGCCTGTTGCCGAATTGGATAATGCGGAATGGGAGAGGGTTATGAAAATAAATACTGAAGGACCCTTTAAAGCTATGCGTGCAGCACTGAAAATTTTTCTGGCCAAAGGGAAAGGGAATATCATCAACATCTGTTCTATCGGCGGCCTGAAGGGAGGCGTTGCCGGAGCTGCATATACTGCAAGTAAACACGCTTTAATTGGACTGACTAAAAACACCGGATACATATATTCAAAATCCGGAATACGTTGCAATGCAATTGCCCCGGGTGCGGTATCAACCAATATAGCAGAAACTATAGATTTCAGCAAAATGACTCCATTGATACAGGAGAGAATAATGTCGGGTATCGCATTAAATCCCAGAAACGGTGATCCTTCAGAAATAGCAGCGGCTGCATTGTTTCTTGCCTCTGATGATTCCAGTTTTGTGAATGCGGAAGTCCTCGTCGTGGACGGCGGCTGGAGTGCCTATTAATTCAGGAGGAGATTAAAAACTCAGCGGGTGTATTTCCACCTTCTGTACCACATATTCAGCAAGCCGAAAAGCAGTACAACTGATACAGGTATTACAGTATTAATCAACTGCCATCGTGTTTTTTCGCTGAACATTTCACCTTCGGCTTTCGGCGAATCTATTCTGGGTTTATCCAATAGCCTCAAACTGATTTCCTTTGTGCGTATATCAATCAGACCGCTCTCGTCAAACATAAAATCGAAACAGTTGAGCAGGAATTTCTTATTGGCAAACTGCCTGCCGGTTTCACGGTCGAATCCCAAAGGATAAACATCGCCGGTGCTTGGTCTTACATTATTTAGTCCCAAATCCCCGTCGGCTATCACTATCATGCTGTTGTTCACTTTCTCTTTAACAGGGAATTCATATATCTTATCAGGACGTCTGAAATTGGATTTAAATTCACCTTCAAGCAATACACCTGCTACCTGTGTGCCTGATTTAAATGTTTGCAGGTACTTTCTGTCGTAATTATTGGCTACTATACCCAGATCAACAAATGCAGGAGCATCCTGCAGTTTAGTGCGGTCGCTGCTCATTAAGAGATTGGTTATTTTCAGATTTTTACGTGAAATCGGCTTAAGAGAGCCGCTGTACCTGCCCCAAACTACTTCAAGATTTTTAACAATAGGATGTTCATTGCCTTTGAACGCAAAAAGAGGATAATAAACCCAGCCGAATGGTATCATTTGTCCCGGACGCGATGGATCATTCAATACAATGTCATTGCATTGCAGATCCATCAGGAGGTTGGAATTCAACCTGACTCCGTAGTTGAAAAGCATGGTGCGAAGGTTTTCATTGTTGTAATCCGGGAAAAAAGCCTTGGTTTGACGTCTTAAACTATAGTGCTCTGCCAGTATCGGGTCTATCATCCAGATAGTTTTGCCTCCGTGCATGATGTACTGGTCAAGTATATAAGCCTCGTCTTTCTGAAGAGGTTCCGTAGGTTTAATGACAACGATACCGTCATACATTTTAAGCATTTCAAGAGATTTCAATACAATTTGTTTTCCAAGTGTATCGTAATTTTTGCTGCTTTCTGTGAGATAAACAAACTGTCTGAGAAAATTTTCATCGCCAAGATCGAATAAAACCCTGTCTATGCTGTAGTTCTCGCTTAATGAAGCCAGCAGTTCGTCTGTATGGGCTGCATCGGGTTCTCCATGTCCGTGAAGAAAAGCAATCTTTTTAGGGGTTTTATTGATGCATTTCCGGATGGCATTGGCAATTTCATATTCCAGTCCTTCAATGGACTTATTAATCGCGTTTTCTTCTGCTCTGCCCATTTCGGTATTGAGGAGGTTGACGACATACTCTTTGTTGTTGCCGTATGTAACTTCGGCAGAAGGAAGAATCAGATTTCGTTTCTGCTGATCAGCCCCCACTTCGATATCATTGAAATACATGACGCCCTTTTCATTGAGTTGTTTGATTATCTCAGCCTTTTCTTTATCTGTCTTATCTTTGAAAACGTTTACAAATTCGAAATCTATTTTATTGCCGCTCAAATCCCTGAATTCACTCAATATATCGAGCGTTGCCGTGCGAAGACGTTTAAACCCGCTCGAAAGATTTTCACCTTCCAGATAAACCTTAAAATACATCCTGTCATTTACCTTTTCTGCCAGATTTTTTGATGTTTCGGATAATGTAAAACGCTTTTCCTCTGTCAGGTCAAACTTTTTATAGTACTGCGACGACAAAATATTGGCAATCACAATTACAACAAATAACAACAACAATTCTATCATAGACTGTTGCCTGACACCTCTTTTCTGTTTATTTGCTTTTACCATTTTCTGCTGTTAAAAATAATTTTGGTTAACCAGATAAAGAATACAATCAAACTGATAAAATAAACCACATCCCGCGTATCCACCACACCGCGACTAATATTGCGGTAATGGTAATTGATGCTCAGCCATTCAATAAAAAACTCACTGTCCTTAAATAAACTGAATGAACCCAGGTAATCGAAAACAGAATAAAAGAAGAAACACAAGAACATACTGATAATGAAAGAAACTATCTGATTATCGGTAATGACACTGGAGAATAAACCTATTGAAACATAACCCGCACTCAGCATCAGCAGTCCGGTATAACTTCCCCAGATGGCACCGCTGTCCACATTTCCGGCAGGTACAGCCAGTTTGCTTACTGTATAATAGTAAATGAAAGTAGGCAATATCGAAAACATCACAATAATCAATCCTGCCAGATATTTACCCATGATGATGGATAGATCTGTAACAGGCTTGGTTGTGAGGGTTTCGAATGTTCCGGTCTTTTTTTCTTCGCTGAATGATCGCATGGTTATGGCCGAAATCAGGAATATGAATATTATTGGAGCCAGTTCAAACAGCGGATCTATATTGGCATAACCGTTGTCGAGTATGTTTGTTTCTCTGAAAACCCAAAGAAACAAGCCATTCGCGATCAGAAATACAACAATCACAATTATGGCTATCAGTGAGCTTAAGAAACTTCTGATTTCTTTTCTAAGTATACTCAGCATCTTATTTTGTTACATTTTTAAATACATCTTCCAGACTGCTTTCCAGCAGTTTCATTTCGGTGAGAATCAGTTTTTGCTGTACCGCAAAATTAAATACGGCTGATTTAAGTGCTTCAGCTTCGGTTTTAGAATTAACAGTATAGCTGGTATCACCGGTTTGAATGGCATCACCAATGCTGTTAAGTGCAACCAGTTGCCCGTCGCTAAGAGCCTGGTTAAAGGTTACCTGTATAATATTATCAGGTCTGAAATCGTTTTTCAATTCTTCGGGTTTGCCATTTGCAACAATTTTACCACGGTTGACAATCATAACCCGGTTGCACATAGCTTCAACCTCCTGCATGATATGTGTTGAAAGCATTACCGTTTTATCTTTGCCAATATCGGTAATCAGTTTGCGTATTTCCACGATCTGATTAGGATCAAGTCCACTTGTTGGTTCGTCGAGAATAAGGACTTTCGGATTGTGAATTATAGCCTGAGCCAATCCAACACGCTGTCTGTATCCTTTAGAAAGTTGTCCTATTTTTTTGTTTTGTTCAAGCTGCAATCCGGTAAGTTCTATCATCTCTTTTACCCGTTTCTGCTTGTCTTTAATGTGATAAACCGAAGCGGCAAACATCAGGTACTCCTTGACATACATATCCATATACAAAGGATTGTGCTCGGGGAGATAACCAATTTGTTTCCTCACTTCGATAGAATCTTCTTCGACATTGATACCGTTTACCCAGGCAGTTCCTGAACTTGGAGGTATATAACAGGTAAGAATTTTCATGGTTGTGGTTTTTCCGGCTCCGTTAGGGCCAAGAAAACCGACTATTTCACCACTGTTGATTTCAAATGAGATATTGTCTATCGCATTTTGTTTCTTATAGGTCTTGGTTAAATTTTCGACTCTTATAGACACTTCTGATTGCTTTGGTTTGCGAAATTAACGACAATAATCGAAATAATATTGCAAACATATTAACCACTGTATAATAGGTATACAGATAAGAATACTCAGTCCAGATACCAGATTTCTATCTGGCCTTCGCGTTTAATCAGTCTTTTATTGCCAATTTGTGAAAGCACTGATTGCATCTCTTCATTTGAATAAACCAGCAGATACCTGCATCCGTTTTCTCTCGCTATTTCAATCAGAGTTTTTTCGCCTTTCAATTCCAGGAGTTCTCCGGGATTTGCAAATGAATAACCCTTGCTGCCGGTAAAATAAAAGTAAACACAACCTGATATGTCAGGGCCTATGATGGTTTTTGCCCCTGATGGTATTGAAGCTGCTATTGACAATCTGCTTGTTTTATCAGCAAATTCAGATGGTATTCCTCTTTTATCGCCCGACCAACGGCTTGGAATCACTCTGGCAAATGCCCACAAATAATTGAGAAAACATATCAATACGAGAATTTTCAAACCGTTTTTTTCATTTATCAGTCCCTTTAGCAGCAATACCACCGGCAAGGGAATAAGCGCCATAAAATAATAACTATGATGCTGCATCCTTTCAATTGCTATGGCGTAGAATATTGTAAACCCAAAAAACCAGATTAAATACATGATTGTTGATTTATTGTAACGCAGTTTTTTTAAATTCCTTAAGCCGATAATTATCAGCCCTGCAAATAATGGCCATCCTGTCAGCAATTCAGGTAAATCTGAAATCAAATTTGTTCCAATGGTTTGAAGTACGACCGAACTATTTACAGGTTTGATCCATAAGCCGTATTCTTTCAGATTATTGAGAGCAATCTGATCCAGGGCATAACGGTACCAAAGCAAGACAGGCAACACTGTCAAAATTACCAGACCTATCGTTAAAATAATTTGCTTTCTGTTTAATTTAATAAATGCGATTGATGATGCCGGTATAATGAGAAATTGAAACTTTATCATGCCTGCCAGTATGCAGAGTATCAAAGCGGCAAATACATAAAATAATTGTTCCTTTTGGTAAAATATCAAAAGCGTATACAAGGCGAAAACAGAAAAACACAGGGCAAGAATATCCGGCATAGCGTTTATGCTGTCATAGTATATCTGTGGAACAGAAAGAAGTAAAAGGGAAGAAGTTATTGCATAATTTCCTGAAATACCCTTTGCGCTTAAGACTAAATAAAATCCAAGCATTATCAGACTTGATATAAACAGGCTGTAGTACCTTGCTATGATTTCAAAATCCGGTGAATTCCCGGCTATGGCTGCCAGCGTCCACTCATATAAAGGAAAGTGGGATCCGGTAATACCATTGGTTTCGTTGCGCCTGTCTATTCTGGATTCAAGGATATTCATGCTTTCTTGTGCAAAATTCCTGCTCATAGCCAGGGTGTTGCACTGTCTCCATACATGACTACCTGAAGGAGGTAAATTCATGAATGGCAAATGAACTAATAAATTAAAAAAGAAGAAGAGAAGAAATACCTTCAGCGTATTGAGTCGCATCATTAACTACTGTTTGAGTTTCAACCTGAACTGATTGACCATTTTTCTGAAAAGTTCATTTTCACCCAGCATTTCTTCAAACTGTTCGGCCGCCGTATAAGCCTGTCTTTTGGTGTTGGCTTTCTCGTCTATAGTAAACAGTAATGTAATCTCAGGGTCATTGAAATACTGTTTCAAAAAAGCTTGCCAGTCTATTTTAATATCGCCGATAAATTCTTCCTGCTGTTTGGTCATGGTTACATTCACCTGTTTTCCTGTTAACTCCGGAATCAGGAGTTTAATCAACGGCATTATCGATACTTTTTGCCTTCCTGCAAACAGTCCGAATGCCTTAAGAAGGTTGTCCCTGTTTAATTCAACAGTTACCTGAGTCAGCACTTTTTCCGTTTCCTGATTTTCTTCTTCGGTTTCTTTCAGGTGATTTTCTGCTGATTTATCGGCTTCCTCAACAATTTCTGCCATAGAAATCTGCACGGGAACTGCGGTTTCTTTTCTGGGAATTCTGGGAAGTTTAAAGCTTTTATCAGCCAGTTCAGGTTCCCTGATGGCGTGTACAGGAAGCTGATTTTCTTTGTGAACAGGTGCACTGAGTTTTTTGCTCAGGTACTCATCACTTTTTTTTTTATTTCCTCGAGTGTTGTGGCAGAATTTACCATGCTCCTGATGTGACAGAGTTTCATCAGAGCCAGTTCAATGTGCAAACGGGGATTCTTGCTGTTTCGGTATTCAACATCAAAATGGTTGTTGATATTCAATCCGTTTAAAAGGAAACTAAGGTCTGTTTTCTTGCTTTGCTCTTCGTATTTTACCTTATGTGATTCACCCACATCCAGCAAATGAAGGGTTTCGCTGTCTTTACAAACCATGAGATTGCGGAAATGCTCACTCAGACCGTTGAGAAAAAGTTGACCTTCAAAACCTTTGTTCAGAATCTCATCATAGAAATTAAGTACCTGCGAAATATTCTGGTCGAGTATGGCAGTGGTAATCCTGAAGTAATAGTCTTTATCAAGAATATTGAGATTCTCTACTGCTTTTGCATATGTAATATTTCCGTTGCAATAGCTGACCATCTGGTCGTATAAAGAAAGACAATCACGCAACCCACCATCGGCTTTTTCCGCAATAAGATGAAGTGCTTCTTCTTCTGCGGAAACATTTTCCTTTAAAGTTATTTTCTTCAGATGTTCAACCATGTCACGTATTTGTATACGTTTAAAATTGAAAATCTGACAACGGGAAAGAATAGTGGGTAATATCTTGTGCTTTTCTGTTGTCGCAAGTATGAAAATAGCGTATTTCGGTGGTTCTTCAAGCGTCTTCAGAAATGCATTGAAGGCCGAAGACGAAAGCATATGAACCTCGTCTATGATATAGACTTTATAGTTGCCAACCTGAGGAGGAATCCTGACCTGTTCATTAAGATTGCGTATATCTTCGACGGAATTGTTGCTTGCAGCATCCATTTCGAAAATATTGAATGCGTAGTCCTGATCAGGGCTGTCGCCCTCTTTTTGATTGATAACTTTGGCAAGTATTCTGGCGCAGGTTGTCTTTCCTACACCTCTGGGACCTGTAAACAGAAAAGACTGGGCAAGGTGATTGCTGTTAATTTCGTTTAAAAGGGTTTCGGTAATATGGCTCTGACCAACCACTTCGTCGAAGACGGATGGTCTGTATTTGCGGGCCGATACAATAAAGTTTTCCAAATGCTTGAATTCCCTTAGGACTGCAAAAGTAAATTTTTTTTCACCCTAAAAAACACTTGTTGATAAAAACTTAGATTCAATGGCAGAGTGCTTAAAGTGGCGAAACAGGCTTCTTTGTTTTTTGCGTAAAAACCGGTTTCCAGCTTAAGCCTATTGCCAGTTGGTTGACCCATTTCACAGGTTTGTGAATCATGAAATTTAATTCTGTGAAAACGCTGAAAAAACGAGCTCCCGAATTAACTATTGCGTAATCAAATTGCAAACCGGCCGATGGTGAAAACCTGTTTTCGGCGATTGTTGAACCAGTTCTGTTATCCTGATATATGGCTGACACAAAACAGAAACCGGGATTGAAAGCCAGTTTTATTCGCCCGTATTTCTTGCCAATGCCGTAGTTAAAATTGAGTCTGCTGCTGCGAAATATCCCGTATTTGCTTGTCCCACGTATAAAACTCAGGATGAGGTCGCTGTGTATAAATGTTTCCGGATCAATGTAGTTTTCAATACTCACCCTGTAATACTTGCCCGGCAGCTTTAAATTAAATCCGCTTACCGACGTATCCTTTACCGGTCGCATATACATCCCTGTGAAACCAAAACTGAAAACAGCCCTGCTGTCTGCCATTGCGTTCTGAAAAACAAAATACAGCAACAGCATTCCGACGCGGCTTATTATTTTGCTTTTAAAATCTGACTGCAGAGGCATTTGTGCCTCAAATGTCGTTGAATTTTTCAGTATTTCTATTGATTATCCGCATGTAAATTCAGGGATATTATACATCGACTCTTAAATCCCTTTGCTGCATTTAAAAATGATTGATTCCTGCTAAATAGCGTCATTTAATTTGACATTAATTCTTAACAATAGTATAATTGTATATATGCGTTAATATAAAGCGTCAAGGTAATCGCAGATTATTTTACACATAGAAGACAGGAGTTAATAATTAGCTCATTTCAGTTTGATAATTTGATATTTTATATTACCTTTGCACCCCGCAAGAAAAGGAGAACTTGCGGTTTTAATACATATTTTATATGGCAACCAAATTAAGATTACAGCGTCATGGACGCAAAAAACAAGCCTACTACTACATTGTGGCGGCAGATTCACGTGCTCCGAGAGATGGTAGATTTATTGAAAGGATTGGTGATTACAACCCTAATTCCAACCCGGCAACAATCAACTTAGATCTGAAGAAAGCAGTGAAATGGTTAGACACGGGCGCTATCCCTACGGATACAGTTCGTGCCATTCTATCTTACAAAGGTGCAATGATGTTGCATCACTTACACGGCGGCGTTAACAAAGGTTCATTTACTGCAGAAGAAGCTGATGCTAAATTTGAACAGTGGATGAGCGAAAAAGAAGCTAAGGTTCAAAGCAAACGCGACAGACTCGCAACTGCCAAAGCCAGTACTGCTGCTGAAAAACTGAAAGCTGAAGCTAAAGTTAAAGAAGCCCGTGCTGCAGCTATTGCAGCTAAAAATGCAGTTGTTGAAGAAGCTCCCGTTGCAGAAACCAGCGAAGAAACACCGGCTGTTGAAAACAACGAATCAGCTTCCGAAAACCCAGCACCAGAAGAAAATACTGAAGCATAATAAGCTTTTGGTATGGTCTCCAAATACAATAATATTCATCAAAAACCCACCCGACAGGTGGGTTTTGTTTTGAAACCACATGGTTACGGAGGACAACTGCGCATCAGTATTGACGATGACTATCAGCCTCAGGATTTTCTTTTAATAGAAATAAATCAAAAATTTGTGCCGTTTGCCATCGAATCCTTTAACCCTGATGCCTGTATTATCAAACTTAGTGACCTTAATTCAATAGACTCGGTTCAAAATCTGCTCAACCTTCCGATCATCGAATTGATAGACCGTGTTGAGAACAATACCGAATCGCTTTTGGGTTATACACTCACAGATTCAGTCAGCGGACAGAGCTTCGAAGTGACAAACATACTTGAATACCCGGGCAACACTCTCCTTGAATTCAGATTCGGCTTCAAGGATGCTTTAATTCCGCTACACGAAGACATCGTAACTGAAATCAATCACGAAACGAAAACAATACTTGCCCGATTTCCTGATGGCATATTAGAGCTCTGATGAGAATTGATATAATTACTGTACAACCGGCTTTGCTCGATGGCCCTTTGAATCACTCAATTGTCAAAAGGGCTATTGATAAAGGTCTTGCAGAAATTAATCTGATTAACCTGAGAGATTATGCGCTTAACCGCTATGGCCAGGTCGACGATTACCAGTTCGGGGGCGGTGCAGGTATGGTGCTTATGTGCGAACCCATCGCAAAAGCAATAGACGAACTGAAAGCACTCCGAAACTACGACGAAATAATATATACAAGTCCCGACGGAGAGCTATGGAAACAGTCTCACGCCAATTTCTATTCTATGAGTCATAATATTATTTTGCTCTGCGGTCATTACAAAGGCATTGATGAGAGAATAAGGCAACTTTACGTGACAAAAGAGATATCCATTGGCGATTTTGTACTAACAGGAGGAGAACTGGCGGCGGCCATAATATGCGACAGTATAGTGAGACTTTTACCGGGTGTACTTGGAAACGAAGAGTCTGCACTTAGCGATAGTTTTCAGGACGGTTTACTTGCTGCGCCCGTTTACACCAGACCGGCCGAATTCAGAGGTCTTAAAGTTCCTGAAGTTTTGCTTTCAGGTAATTTCAAACTCATTGAAGAATGGCGTATGGAACAGGCCGAAGAGAGAACTAAATCCAGAAGACCCGATTTACTTTAATATATACAATGATACTGCAACTCAATAAACCACTTGTAATTTTCGACCTCGAAACGACAGGAATAAACACATCCAAAGACAGAATTGTTGAACTGTGCATGATCAGAATTCAATCAGACGGTCAGCGCAGCGATTTAAATCTCAGATTTAATCCGGGAATACCGATTCCTCCCGAAGTAAGCGCCATTCACGGGATATTTGACGCCGACGTCGCCAATGAACCTAAATTCAGCGAAAAAGCTGCAGAAATAGCCCAGTTTCTTAACAATTGTGATTTTGCGGGCTTTAACAGCAATAAATTCGATTTCCCAATGCTGGTTGAAGAATTTTACCGTGCCGGACTTGATTTTGATATCAGTAAAAGAAAATTTATAGATGCACAGAAAATCTTCCATTTAATGGAACCGAGGAATCTTAGCGCTGCCTATAAATTCTATTGCAGTAAAGAACTCAGCAATGCCCATAGTGCCAAAGCAGATACGGAGGCTACCTGGGAAATCATTCAGTCTCAATTACAGCGTTACAGTAACCTTGAACCAAATATTGATTTTTTACATAAGTTCAGCGGTCAGAGTAACCTTGCCGATCTGGCGGGAAGACTGGTATATAATGATAAGCAAGAGGTGGTATTTAATTTCGGCAAACACAAAGGCAGGACGGTAAGTGACGTATTCAAAACAGATCTGGGGTACTACGACTGGATGATGCAGGGCGATTTCCCCATGCAAACCAAAAAAGTATTAACCCGGCTCAAATTGAAAATGATTAACAATAAGTAAGAGAAATGGCAGTTGCAGTCAAACTAAATGATCTGATAGTATATGAAGATAATTCGGTCATAGCCATTAACAAACCTGCAGGACTGGCTTCTTTGCACGAGAGATTTGACAGTGGTTTACTGTCTGTTATCAGTCTTTGCAGGAATCAAAACGAATCTTATATACTCTGCCACAGACTCGATCGCGAAACATCGGGAGTAATGCTGATTGCAAAAGATCAGGAAACCTATAAATATATCAGCGCCCAGTTTGAAAAAAGAACTGTGGAGAAAGTTTATCACGCAATAGTCGGCACCTCTGTTAGCATCAGCAACCTGATTGTCGATTTGCCTTTGTATACCGATAGCAAAAGAAGGGTACAGATTTCCAGAAAAGAAGGCAAACCATCGTTGACGGTATTCGACAAATTAAAGCAATATAAGCATTTCACATTATTGTCCTGTAAGCCGAAAACAGGCCGTCTGCACCAGATCAGAATTCATGCGGCATCTCAAAATTTACCTCTCATCTCTGATACGCTTTACGGCGGTAAACCTGCTTTTCTTTCTCAGATAAAGAAAAATGCTAAATTCTCGGGCGAAACTGAAAAACCCATGATAGACAGGGTTGCGCTTCATGCATACAGCATTGAGTTTGACAGTCCTGACAAAGGCAAAGTAAAAATAGTTGCAGATTATCCAAAAGATTTTGAAGTTATGTTAAAGCTGCTCGACAAATACGATGCCTTAGAATCCTGAACTGTTTATTAAAAACTTTTAACGAAGATTCTATATATTATTTTCCGGCTTTCATATTTTCGGCGAATGGAAAGCAAAATAAGGGAAATGTTCGACCGTCAGGCCATACTGACTCACGAAGAATGGGATCTGTTTAAAAGTAAATTGATCCGCAAATACCTTAAAAAGGACGAATTTTTACTAAAGGAGGGAGAAACAGAACAGTATCTGTCTTTTATAGTAAAAGGAACTATCCGCGTTTTCACTTATAATAAAAACGATGAAGACATTTCTGTAGGATTTGCTTCTGAAAATTCATTTTGCAGCAGTTATGCCTCCTTCATTTCCGGTAAACCATCCAGAGTAAATGTTCAGGCACTCGAAGATTGCGAACTTCTCCGCATGCCGCATGCCGAACTACAGAAACTATATGCCTGCTCCCATACAGGAGAGCGCCTTGGAAGAATAAATGCCGAACAGTACTTATGCTACCGTGAGGAAAGGGAAATTATGCTGCTTACCATGGATGCCGCCGACCGATACAGGTATTTAATCGAAAAACATCCCGATTTGATCCGTCTGATAAAACTTGGGCATATAGCGACATACTTAGGAATAACGCCGCAAAGCCTTAGCCGGATCAGAAGAGGACTTGCGGTTTCTTAACAATTGGTAATTTTTAATTTAGTTTTCATGCTTTGTTTTGCATTATGAAAACATTTTTTGTACTGATCATTATATTCATCAATAATTTAAATGCTCAGGTATTTGTTCAAACTGTGAGAGGAAGGGTAGTAGACGGACAATCCATTAGTCCTGTAGCTAATGCCATTGTTGAAGTTCGCGATTCGGGATCTTATCTTTTTAGTGATACCTGCGACAGCCGTGGTTATTTTCAAATTCTAAATGTACCTGCCGGCCGAATCAATATTAAAGTGACTGCAGTAAACTATAGTGAATACAATGTTTATGATGTTATTCACCAGTCGGGTAAAGAAACAGTTCTCGAAATTGAATTATTTGAAAAGGTGAGTGACCTTAAAGGTGGCAGCGTTAAAGCTAAATCAAAAGGAGGACTCAACAACAGCAATATCAGCTTAAGTGCAAGATCTTTCGAAATTGAAGATACCAGGAGATATGCCGGAAGCCGTAACGACCCGGCAAGGATGGCAAGTAATTTTGCCGGGGTAGTAGGAAACAACGACTCGAGAAATGATATCATTATCAGGGGAAATTCGCCACAGGGGCTTTTGTGGCGTATGGATGGTATTGATATTCCCAATCCCAATCATTTCGGTGCAATGGGCGCCTCCGGTGGTCCGGTAACAATTCTGAATAACAATGTTCTCTCCCGATCCGATTTTATGACCGGGGCTTTTCCGGCTGCCTATGGCAATGCAACTGCCGGGGTATTTGATTTACAAATGAGGAAAGGCAATAAGAGCAAACAGGAATTTACGGGACAGATTGGCTTTAACGGTTTCGAAGCCGGAGCAGAAGGACCAATAAATCGCCAAAACAAATCATCTTACCTTTTCAATTACAGATATTCTACTCTGGCCATCCTTCAAAAAATAGGTATGAATTTCGGCACAGGTACTGCAATTCCTTATTACCAGGATATCAGTTTCAAAATCGACCTCCCGTTTAAAAAAGATCATTTGAGTATTTTCGGCATTGGTGGTATCAGCAATATACATTTTGAATACGAAGACAGCCGCGATTCTTCTAATCTATACAGCAATGGCAATCAGGACCTGAAATACAGAACTTCAATGGGTGTGGCCGGCTTGTCTTATACAAGGTTGTTCAGTACTAAACTATACCTTAAAACCTCCATCGGTAGCACCTACACAGGGGTTGAAACCATTGCCGATTCGGTAGGAGATAGTAAAAGGGTAGGTGTGTACCGCGACAAATCCCGTTCTTCCAGATTAATTCTCAATACGGTTCTCAATTACAAACACAATGCTTCCAAATTATTTAATCTTGGCATTAATATTCAGAATATAGGATTCAACTTCATAGACAGTGTCAGGGAGAACAACAACCTGAAAGCCCTCAGAAATGATAAAGGTTCAACTGTTTTACTCCAGGCTTTTGCTACTTATCAGTATAAATTTACACAACTAACAACGCTTAATACCGGTTTGCATTATCAGCAATTAACCCTCAATAACTCTTATGCACTTGAACCCAGAATCGGACTTTCACATCAGTTAAACCGCAAACAAAAACTGAGTTTCGGTGCCGGTATGCACAGCCAGATTCAGAATCTCCAGATGTATTTTCTGAAAACTGAATTAAATACCGGCAGTGTCCAAACCAATAAATCACTTGGAATGAGTAAGAGCATTCATACAGTTGCCGCATACGAATATCAGATTTCCAGATACTGGAGATTTAAAACCGAAGCCTATTATCAGCACGTTTACAATATTCCGGTTACCACTGCGGCTTCTTATTATTCTGCCATTAATGAAGGTGCAGATTTTAATACACCTGCAACAGACAGCCTCACCAATAAAGGGACCGGAAAGAATTTAGGACTTGAAATTACTATAGAAAAAAATTTCAATAAAGGATTCTATACACTCAATTCTTTATCAATTTACGATTCTAAATACAAGGGGAGTAATGGCATAGAAAAAAACACTGCATTTAACGGTCAGTTTATTTTCAATACCCTTTGTGGCAAAGAACTTAAAATCGGCAGAAAAAATGTTCTGGCTTTTGATACTAAGATTTCAATTGCGGGCGGCAGACGCTATACACCTATAGATCTGGCTGCTTCAAGACTTTACCAGAGGCAGGTTTACATCAGCGAACAAACTTTTGACAAACAATTTGATACTTATTTCAGAATAGATTTCAAACTTTCATACAGGCGCAATGGCAATAAAATATCTCAGGAATGGTTTGTAGATATCCAGAATATCAGCAACAGGAAAAACATCTTCATCCAGGGCTATGATGCCATCAAAGGCGACATTGTCACACAATATCAACTGGGTTTGTTTCCTAATTTCAATTACAGAATCAATTTCTGATATCAAGTAATTCCTTGGCCTGCAAAAAATGTCTTTCCTCGTGAGCAAGTATGATTTCCACTGCCGTATCCAGGTTGTATACTATAATCCTGTTTGCCGGTGAAGATATTACAGTTTGATTGTCCATAAAAGTCCGGCATTGTTCAATTTTGGATTTCAATATTTCCTGACTATCCAGAAAACCGGTTAATACCCCCGTTATATTACTTCTTGATGGCTCCCATACCGGAAAGGTCTTTATTTTTTTTCTTCTGTCGGGCGAAACCGATTCAAGTATCATTTTCCCAAAAAAACGAACTAAAAAAGGGAACTTTCCCATAAACGGTTTTTTATAAGTTCCCGCCGCAATTTCATCAAATACAAGAAAATAACTCGAATTGATTTTTATCAGATGATCAGTAATCTGAGCTATGCTCCATACCGCAGGCGAGGGTTTAAGGTTAATCTCATCCTCGCTCAAACTTCCGAATGCTGTTTTAAATTTGAAGCTTAATAAATCGATTCTTTCCTGTCTTGTTAAAACACTCATATCTTATTCAAAATTAAAACAAAATGAAATAAAAAAGCATAAAAAAACCCGGAATCAATTCCGGGTTTCTAAAAAGTTTAAGTAAACTATATCTTGGATTGAAGTACCATAGTGTCGTAAACACGCTTTTCAGCTAATTTGATGGCAGCAAGCTGGGTGTTTATATTATCCTGTTCAGCTTTGTTGTAAATATCCAGAACTGTGTTGTAAATATTTTCAGTTTGAGCAAAGGCAATTTCTCTGACATATCCATTGTACTCACTGTATACATTGATAAGTCCACCTGCGTTGATTAGGAAATCAGGAGCGTAGAATATGCCTTTGGCTTTAATCATGTCGCCGTGTATGGTTTCGTCTTCCAGCTGATTATTGGCAGCACCTGCAACTATGCGACATTTCAACTGATTTATATTTTCAGTATTTAATATGGCACCCAAAGCGCATGGAGCGAATATATCAACATCCTGAGAGAAAATCTCTGCAGGTGCAACAATATTAGCACCGAATTTATCAGAAGCGATCTTGAGTCCGCTTTCAAAAATATCACTAACGATGATATGTGCACCGTCTTTGTGAAGCAACTCAATAAGGTGTAATCCTACTTTACCTGCTCCCTGAACCGCAATTTTCTTACCTCCAAGGTTATCACTGCCCCAGGCTTTTTTAGCACTGGCCTTGATGCCCATGTATACACCGTAAGCAGTAACCGGACTTGGATCTCCGCCACCACCCATTATTTCCGGAAGCCCAACAACATGATTGGTCTCCATTTTCACGTATTCCATATCCTTGGTGGTTGTTCCAACATCTTCGGCAGTTACATATTTACCGCCAAGATTCTCAACAAAACGCCCGAATTTACGCATCAGATGTTCTGATTTATCTTTGGCCGGATCGCCGATTATAACTGCTTTGGCACCGCCAAGATTAAGACCGCTGATGGCAGCTTTGTAGGTCATGCCCCTAGAAAGTCTCAATGCATCATTAATTGCTTCTGTTTCGTTTGCATATTTCCACATTCTGGTACCACCCAGACCCGGACCCAGAACCGTATTGTGAATTGCAATAATCGCCTTTAAACCTGTATGCTTGTCCTGGCAGATAAGAACCTGTTCGTGATCGTACTGCGCGACTTTGGCAAACACGTCAAATTGTGTTTCGTTTGTACTGGCTTTTGCTTGACTCATTTCTTGTGTATGTTTAGCTAAAAATTTAAAGGTGCAAATGTAGTTATTTTTCCGGGCTTATAATAGTAATAATTGTTTATTTAATAGCTGCCCGGTTCATGCGGTCATTAATTGCAGCTCCAAGCCCGGTTTCAGGGACTTTAGCTGCTATTATCAGCTCCGGTTTCAGACTGTCAAGCAAACGCATATAATGAAACAGATTTCTCGCAGCTTCATTCATATCGGCAGTTTTACTTAAATTCAAGACATAAACACCCTCCGGAACACTAATATCTCCAAAACCAAGTACTGCAGGATTTCTGTGCCTGTTTTTTAAGAGTGTACCCTGTAAATCATCTGTTAATAAGAATGGTGTTAAAGGTGAATAGTGTTTATCCAACTGACCGGGTGCCGAAGGGTTACTGCCGGCATTGATACTTATTTTTACTTTTTGTCCTGTACAGTCTTCAATGTCGTGCAACGATAAACCACCAAGGCGCAAGACTTTCAGTTCAGACTCACTGCAGTCAATGATGGTGCTTTCAAGTCCAATACCACACTCACCTCCATCAAGAATATATTTTAATTCAGATCCAAGTTGCTCTGCCACATGTTCGGCCCTGGTAGGACTGATATACCCGAAAGGGTTGGCACTTGGTGCAGCAATAGGAAAATCAAGTATAGACAACAAATTCAGAGTAAGCGGGTGTGCAGGTATTCTGACCGCGACCAGATCACTGCCTGAAGTCACTATATCAGGTATTATATCTGATTTATACAATAATAAGGTCATAGGGCCCGGCCAGAATCTGTTGGCCAGTTTTTCGGCAATTGGCGGCAATTCGCGTACATATTTCCTTACTGAACCCAAATCGTGACAATGAATAATTAAAGGATCGAAGAATGGGCGATTTTTAACTCGAAAAACAGAAACTACGGCATCTTCGTTCAATGCATTTGCAGCCAGACCATATACAGTTTCTGTAGGAACAGCCACCAGCTCACCGGCACGCAGTAAATCCGCAGCCTGTTCAATACTGCCTCCGGTCATTTCAGTTTCTTTTTAAACTGTATTTATCTATCTTGTTGTATAAATGACTCCTCTGAATATCAATTTCAACAGCAGTCTTGGCTACATTCCAGTTGTTTTTCTTCAGTTTGGCCTCGAGGAAAATGGTTTCTGCATAATCTTTAAAGTCCTGGAACTTGTCGAATTTATCAATCATGATATTCTGGGATTTTGAAACCGGAGTCGAAGGATTGCTGTATGCAATGACATCTTCTACGGTTATCTTTGCTTCTGACAGTATGACCAGACGTTCGATAACATTGCGCAGTTCTCTGATATTTCCCGACCAGTTGACGTTCTTTAATTCATCCAGGGCTCCGGGAGCAAAGTTCTTTTTAACCCCGTTATCTTCGCATATTTCTTTCAGAAATTTTTCTGCTATAACCGGAATATCCTCAATTCTTTCATTAAGGGTCGGCACATGTATCATTATCACGCTCAGGCGGTGATATAAATCCATGCGAAAATTGCCCTTGTCTATTTCTTCAGTGAGGTTTTTATTTGTAGCCGCAAGAACCCTGACATCCACATGAATGGCTTTGTCGCCTCCAACTCTCTGCAATACACCCTCCTGAATTACCCTCAGCACCTTTGCCTGAGCCGAGAGACTCATGTCACCGATTTCATCCAGAAACAGAGTGCCTCCGTTAGCCTGTTCAAATTTTCCTATTCTTTGTTTAATAGCTGTTGTAAATGCGCCTTTCTCATGGCCGAAAAGCTCACTTTCTATCAACTCAGAAGGAATAGCAGCGCAGTTAACTTCTATCAAAGGCATATTGGCCCTGTTGCTTTTTTCGTGAATCCAGCGTGCCACAAGCTCTTTTCCTGTTCCGTTCTCACCGGTTATCAACACCCTCGCATCAGTTGGAGCTACCTTGCTAATGGTATCTTTAATTTTTTGAATGGAAGGGGTTTCACCTATGATGTCTCTGGTTTTTGATACTTTCCGTCTTAAGACCTTGGTTTCTACAACCAGATTGTTTTTTTCAACTGCATTGCGGATGGTTATCAGCAGACGATTCAGATCAGGGGGTTTGGATATAAAATCGTAAGCTCCTTTCCTGACTGCCTCGACAGCAATTTCAATTGTACCATGTCCCGAAATAAGTATGAATGGCACCTCAGGCGAAATTTCGGCCGCTTTAGCCATAACTTCGAGTCCATCCATGCCTGGCATCTTGATATCGCATAACACAACATCGTAATCGTTTTCATTCAGGAGCTCAAGTCCCTTTTTGCCATTCTCTACAATATCAACCTGATATTGTTCGGCTGTAAGTATATTGTGAAGTGCGTCCCTGATTGGTTTTTCATCGTCGATTACAAGTATTTTAGGCATAAAGAATAGTGTAGTCAAAATTATACAATTATGACCCAAGCGAAATAAACAAGTTTTAGACAGAATCAGCGCACAAGCTGAACAACACCATTCACGATTTTTTTCTGCTGTGTATTGCTGTTGTAAAATTCGAAGATATAATAATAGGTGCCGGAAGGACAGGGTTCAGATGCATCATTGCCATAACCACCATTCCAGAAACCATCGCTTGGATAGTCAAATCCATAAACCACATTACCCCAGCGATTGAATATTTTTCCTTTCAATTGATCAAATCCGCTGAAACGCGCTTCAAAAAGATCGTTTAGCTCACTGCTTCCATCAACGTTTCCATTGATATCTCCCGGTGTAAATACATTCGGAATTACCACCGAATTGGAATCGCAATTGATAAAATTAAGCTTGATTGTATCCGTGTATGAACATTTATTGCTGTCGATGAGTGTCAGCCATACAGTTTGAGTATTATTTACCACTATCAATTGCGCTGTCGAGTTGTTGCTCCATCTGAAGGATGTTTTGGGTTCAACTACCGGGGCAAGCTGAAAGAAAATACCATTGCATACATTACTGTCTTTTCCAAGATCAAAATAAGGTCTCTTATGTACGCTGATTATGCGCTGGAATGTGTCGCTGCTGCATCCGGTGTTGTTTGGATAAAATGCAGTCAGCAATAATTTATACTTTCCGGTTTTAGGATATTGTTTACTTACCGAGTCGCCGTTCGCAGTGCTTCCATCTCCGAAATTCCACAGAAAATTGGCAGTAGAATCCGATTTTGCCTTAAAATTAAACACGTTGAACGAGTCGCAGGTGCTTGTTTTATTCGATTCCAGCAAAAGCCTTGTGATACTGTTTTCGTAAGCTGATCCGATTTCGGTAGCATAGCTTTCGTCTTTGCCATAGGCATACATATATGCTATAAATCCTTTTTCTGAACTAATCTGATATTTGAGACTCGGATCAAGTTTAATATTACCGATTGACATATTGCATACGTTAATGAATGCATTGGTATCAAGCGGCTGATTGTTTATTCTTAAACCGGAAAGTGTTCCTGCAGGACAGGCAATACCGACATAAAATTCGGCAGGAAAACTGGGGTTTTGAGCAATATTACTGGTGTAAGGGAAACTGAAGCCTGCTGAAGTGGTTGTTTGATCATCCGGAATAACACTCATCAGACTTGGGTTTCCTAAATTGTCATTTTGCCCGTTGCACTCACCGCTTTTCATTAATTGAACTACCGAAATTGCTTTATCAGATCTGATACAAACACTGACATTGGCTTTCTGATTAACAATGTGAACCTGACCCTTACTTAAAACAGTAACGGGTGTATTATCGAGAAAAAGGGTAGTGTTGTTTTCCGTCGCAACCACCTGGTAGTAATAACCTCCGTTCATGCCGCTGAATGGGATGGTGGTAAAAGATTTCCCGAGATACTGCAGTGGCCTGCTCTGATTGTAAAGGTGATCGCATCCCCGGCAGTTACCCGAACTGTAATCCACGTAAGAACATTTTGCTCCTTCATAGACTACGAAACGTTTACAGCCATTGCTGTTCCAAATCCTGGTTCCTGCGAAAGACTGGCTGTCCGAGGCTTGCTCGTAATAAACCTGACCTTTTCTGAGCCATATTCCGAAATGGGTATTTTTGACAAGATTGTACTTTGAGTCAGCACTTGGCATGACGTTGATGAAACAACTGTCGTCTATTGCCACTACCGAAAACAGGCTGTTATTGGCTTTTCCAATTGACTCGTCGCCACGCCAGGTATTAATATAGTATTCTGGATTGCCGGGTACGCGGTCGGTAGGAGTGATGGCCGAAATATCACTGCTGTTCTGAACATTGTTCATGACGTATAGTGATACCGGTTTGTGTGATGTTACCAGTATACCTTTATTTGGACCAAACTGAAATGCATTAGGTGTGGTGAATTTCGTGTAGCTGATGATTGTATCAAAATTTTTGTATACAATATGCGGAAACGTATTTGCACCGACAGATATACGTATAGTGTCCGGCAGGCTTGTCAATGAAACGACAAACGAAACCTTATCGAGGCTGCCATAATTTTCCAGTAAAGTGAATCTGAACTCTTTTCCGTAATTACTCGTCTGGTTCTGTGCTCTTAGATTCTGTGTGCTTAATAGGAAAAATAAAATGGTGGTTTGAAGGAAAAATGGGGGCGAAAATCGCATGTATTTGTGCAAATATATTTTTTTCTTTTATCAGGTAAATCTCTACTTTTGACGACATTTTTGTGGAAAAGGTTGCTTATGTCCACTATTTTTGTACAATTATTATTCCAAACTTTATAAAATGAAAAAATTCTATTTTGTTTCAATTGCTTTAGCCCTTCTGTTTAACAACGCGGCGAGTGCTCAGACAGCCACTCTGATTAAAAAAGTTGATGCTCAACCGGGCAAACTTGTAATCCCTTACGAAAAGTATCGTCTTCCAAACGGACTTACCGTAATTATCAATGAGGATCACAGCGATCCGGTAGTCCACGTCGAAGTTACCTATCACGTTGGGTCCAACCGCGAAACCCCGAGAAGAACCGGATTTGCACACTTCTTCGAACACATGATGTTTCAGGG
>CAZRKA010000004.1:40191-41453 GCA_964600345.1 uncultured Chitinophaga sp.
CACAAAACGTTGCCGACGAAGAGCATTTCAAAATTGTACAGGGTTCCGGTGGTGATATGAACGGTACTACCAACAGAGACCGCACCAATTATTTTGAAACTGTTCCGAGCAATATGCTTGAAACAGCCCTCTGGTTAGAAGCAGACAGAATGGGATTCCTTCTTCCGGCTTTTACCAAAAAGAAGTTCGAAACTCAGAGAGCTACTGTTAAAAACGAAAAAGATCAGAGTTACGGAGATGGATACGGGATGCTTCCCGAAGTTAAGGACCAACTCCTTTATCCATACGGTCACCCTTACAGCTGGCAGACCATCGGTTATGTTGACGACCTTAATGAAGCGGATTCTACCGACCTCAAAAACTTCTTCCTGAAATGGTATGGTCCTAACAACGCCATTCTGGTAATTTCAGGCGATGTCAATACTCAGGAAGCACTTGCAATGGTTGAAAAATACTTCGGTTCCATCAACAGGGGTCCGGAAATTTCTCCTTTAATGAAATCACCGATTGTGCTTGAAGAAACTAAAATCAAGACAATAACTTCAAAGGTATTTGCTCCTTTGACCAATATCAATTATCCTACCGTTCCTACCTATCACCGCGATGAGGCTCCGCTGGATGTTCTTGCCCAACTGATCGGTAATGGAAAAAATTCAGTTCTCTACAAGAATTTTATCGATAATGAACTTGCCCTTCAGGCATCATGCTTTAACTCATCTTTCGAAATTTCGGGTGAATTCAGTTTCTACCTTGTTACCTATCCCGGTAAGTTCGGTGGTCTCAACGAAAAAGAAATGCGCGATCAGCTTGCCAAAGCATTTACTGAATTCGAAACTGCCGGTTTTACCGATGCAGACCTTAACCGCATCAAACAGGAACTGACTGCCGATTATTACGGAGCAATCGAAACAATCGGTGCCAAAGCTTCTGTGCTTACTTCTTACGAAATGCTGACCGGTGGAAGTATGACCCTGGACAAAGACCTTGAGCGTTATAAAAATGTTACCAAGGAAGATGTCATGCGCGTTTATAATACCTATATTAAAGGTAAGAACTACGCCTGCCTCCACATCATACCGGATCCGGAAGCAGAAAAAGATCCTAACTACAGGGTTGAAGCATATAAGAGCGAAAATCCATACAAAAACGAAACACCTGATAAATCTGCTTATGCCAACCTGACGTATAAGCCAACTATAGACCCGGCAGGATTTGACAGATCTAAAAAACCTGTTGTTACAGCTGCTAAACCGGCAGTGGTT
>CAZRKA010000005.1:0-10630 GCA_964600345.1 uncultured Chitinophaga sp.
GGAAGCGGCAAACTGAAAACTATATACGGCAACATTGAATTTGAATACGGCGATTACCTGGTAATTCCGCGTGGAGTTATTTATCAACTGGAATTCAATGATAAAAACAACCGTCTTTTGATCATCGAATCATTTAGTCCGGTGCGACCTCCCAAACGCTATCTGAATACTATGGGACAGTTTCTGGAACACTCGCCTTATTGCGAACGGGACATTAAATTGCCATCAAATCTTGAGACTCACGATGAAAAGGGTGAATTTAAGGTCATTATCAGAAAAGGCGACCAGCTTTTTCCGTATACTTATGCAGCCCATCCCTTTGATGCAATTGGCTGGGACGGCTATCATTTCCCTTATGGTTTCAGCATACACAATTACGAACCGATAACGGGCCGCATTCACATGCCACCACCTATACACCAGACATTTGAAGGTCACAATTTTGTGATTTGCTCATTTGTGCCGAGATTATACGATTATCATCCACAATCTGTACCTGCACCATATAATCACAGCAATGTTGACTCTGACGAAGTGCTGTATTACGTAGACGGTGATTTCATGAGTCGCAAACATGTTGAAAAGGGTATGATTTCACTGCACCCCAAAGGTATTCCGCATGGACCCCACCCCGGTACCGCGGAAAAAAGTATAGGCGCCAAAGAAACTAAAGAGCTTGCCGTTATGGTAGATCCTTTTTATTCGCTCAAAATCACAGAAGCGGCAATTCAGAACGAAGATCCATCATACTACCTCAGCTGGGTGGAGTAATTCCGGGAGCTTAGTTTTGAAATTCCCAGGATTATCCCTACATTTCACAAAATAAGCCTTTGTGGGTGGCCGCTGTTTATATTTTAATGCATTAATAATTAAGTTTTAAGACATATACAAGCGCAATATATTTGCTCGTCTTGTTTTTTCGGATATATTTGCTTTCAGAGAGTGAGAGTGATATGTGCCGGTAAACTATGATTCTGCGGTTTTAACCGTTTTGAAAACACACGACTATGTCTTTATTTCCACTCAGTTCGCCTATAGACGCTTTGCGTGAATATTTTTCACGCATGGACATAGAAATGCTTGATCTGATTCTTGACGAAAAGAATACTTATAACGACTTAAAGAAATCCCTGTTTCTGGAAAAGCTGAATCATATTTTTGAGGAATTCAGAAAATCCGGCGACACCAGACTGGAATTGCATCACGGCGAATGCAGCAACTGCTTCAGACATTGCAGGGGCTATACCCTGCTCGGAAATATCAGTTCAAATTATCTGGATTTGCTCGTTAAACAGGAAAATGGTGAAATTAAAGATATATTTTACTGCAGTGAGTTAATCAATTACGGTGAGATTGAAAAAAATTCACCTTTCATACTCAATTTTGAACCCGACGAGGCTGCTGATTTTGCAGAAGATGAAGATTATCTGATGCTGGTTTTCCGGAGTAAGCAGGCAATGGAACACTGGGATTATTACCGGGGCAAAATAGTTTACCATGCTGAAATGGAACAATGGCTGGGTTTACATGCATCGCTTTACGAGGATTGCATAGGTTATTTTATGTATTCGAGACATCATGATTTCTTTGATTTTTACAGGAACCTCGACAACATTTTCAGGATATTTCTTGAAAAGGATAAAATTATAAGTGAGGTTTTGCATCTTGATTATGTTGTTCAAAATGGAAATTATGATGAAAAGGAAATGCTTAACTGGCTGCTCATCAACGAAGAAACCGGTCGCTCGGAAGCCGGAGAAATAGATGAATACATCGATGGCAGTGAATTCGAATCAGGCAGAATACTTCTGGACAGGGAAAGAGATCTTTATCTGGATGAGAGTGAATTTAAAGTATTTTTTGATTATCAGAAAAACTTCAGACTATACTACACCGAAAAACTTAATCAGTACTCTGTTTACTCTTCGGAAGAACTGGATAGCATGGAACCTGACACTGAAGAATTTCAACAGGCAGGGTCACTCAGATATAATCTCGATGCCAGAAAGAAATCCGGAAGCATGCATTGACAAATCTAAATCTACCTGACATTTCTCAGTAAACTTGTTTCTGCATATTTAAACAATTGAATATATGTTTACATTTGCAATGTGAACAAGGTCATATCCTTATTTTTTATACTAATTCTGATTATTTCTTGCCGGAAAAATCAAACCTCTATATATCCAAGCAGTGAAAACATTACTGAATCAGTGTACGCCTCGGGTATTGTTAAGAGTGTCAATCAATATCAGGTGTTTTCGAATGTCAGCGGATTGCTCGATCATATATTCGTAAAAGAAGGTGACACAATCTCAGAAGGAAGTCCACTATTTACGATTTACAACGAAAATTCGAAATTAAGCCGGGAAAATGCAAAACTCGCTGCAGAATTTGCTGATTTTAACAACAACAGCAACAGATTGACCGAACTTAAACTGAACATTGGTATTTCAAGGCAAAAAATGGAAGAAGACTCTATTAACTGGAAACGTCAGTTCAATTTATGGAAACAGAATATTGGCAGTAAAATAGAACTGGAACAGAGGGAATTAATTTATAAAAATTCGAAAAATTCATTTGAAACAGCCGTGATCCGATATAAAGAACTTGAAAGACAATTGCGTTTCAATGCTAAACAGGCCGGAAAGCAATTGGAAATAAGCAGCAGATTTACGGATGATTTTACAATTTTAAGCAGAACAAACGGAAAGGTTTACAGCATACTGAAAGAGAAAGGAGAAATGGTTAACACCCAGACTCCTATAGCCGTCATAGGCGATGCATCAAAATTCATACTTGAACTTCAGGTCGACGAATACGATATTTCATCTATCCGCAAAGGCCAGACAGTTTTCATACGTCTGGACAGTTACAGGGATTCAGTGTTCGAAGCGGTGGTCAGTAAAATTTATCCTATAATGAACGAACGCAGCAAAACTTTTACGGTTGAAGCTGTTTTTGTCAATCAGTCACCATTGCTTTTTCCAAATCTTACTGTAGAGGCAAGTATTGTTATCAATACAAGAAAAAACACACTGACTATTCCTAGAAATTACCTGATAAACGACTCATTTGTTGTACATACTGACGGCCGAAAAATCAGGGTGCAAACGGGACTTAGAGATTACCGGAAGATTGAGATTCTCTCGGGAATAAGCAGTAAAGATGAAATTCAATTACCTGAAGAATGAACCTCAGGTTGATTTACGAAATATCGCGCTCATTACTGCTGGCAAGATGGAAACAAACACTGGTAGCGGCGGTAGGAGTAAGCTTCAGTATCACAATGTTTGTTACCCTGCTCAGTTTTATGACCGGTCTCAACGATTTACTTGACGGACTGATTTTAAACCGCTCTCCTCACATCAAGCTATTTAATGAAATAAAGCCCAGCAAGTTACAACCTATAGAGCTTAGCAGTAAATTTAACAATTACCACCATTTTATTCATTCAATTAAACCGGGTTCAGGCAGGCTTGAACTCTACAATGTAGAACCCATTATCCAGGCTCTTAAAAAAGATCCTGATGTAATGGGAATTGCGCCGAAAATTACCACACAGGTCTTTTACAATGTCGGGGCAATAGACATGACAGGTGTTATCAATGGTGTTGATGTTGACGAAGAAAACCGCTTGTTCAAATTCAGTGATTACGTCAGTGAAGGGAATTATATCGATTTGAAAAACATTCCCAACAGCATTATTCTGGGTAAGGCCGCAGCAGATAAAATGATGGCAAAACCGGGCGATGTCATTCAGGTAACAACTGTTACAGGGGAGAGAATGCCACTGAAGGTGGTCGGATATTTCCAGTCGGGACTTACAGATCTGGACAAAGTAAACAGCTATGCTTCTCTTGCAACTACACAAAAGTTACTGGGCAAAACCAATTCATACATTACCGACATCAACATCCGTCTCAGAGATTTAAATAAAGCTCCCGAACTGGCCAAAACGTATGCTGCACTATTTCACGTAGATGCCGAAGATATTCAGACGGCAAATTCGCAGTTTGAGACCGGCAGCAATGTAAGAAATACTATTTCCTATGCGGTAGGTATTACATTACTGATTGTGGCCGGATTTGGCATCTACAATATTCTCAACATGATGATTTATGAGAAAATGGATTCTATAGCCATTCTGAAAGCCACCGGTTTCTCTGGAAAGGATGTCAAACGGATTTTTGTTGGAATTGCGCTTAGTATAGGCATATTCGGTGGTCTTGCAGGATTGTTATTTGGCTTTATGCTCTCGGCAACAATTGATCAGATTCCATTCAATACAGCTGCCTTGCCCACTATAAGCACCTACCCTATCAATTATAACCCTAAATTTTATTTAATAGGAACAATATTCTCACTTATCACTACTTATCTGGCAGGATTGTTTCCTGCGCGCAAAGCAAGTAAAATAGACCCTGTGATCATAATTAGAGGGAAATAAACATGTCAGAAATTATTCTCAGTGCCAGTCATATAGTCAAATACTTTCACGACCCTGTTACCATACCGGTTTTAAAGGATATCAATTTTGAAATTAATAAAGGGGATTTTGTTTCAGTGACCGGTAAATCAGGATGTGGAAAATCTACACTGCTCTATATATTGTCGACAATGGACACCGATTATGAAGGCCAGCTAAAAATAGACGGCGAACTTATGTCGGGACTTGATGAACCTGAACTTGCACAAATCAGAAATGAAAAAATCGGATTTGTTTTTCAGTTTCATTATCTGTTAAACGAATTCACGGTTTTAAGAAATGTGATGCTGCCTGGATTAAAGCTCGGCAAATTCAGCGAAAAGGAAACCGAATATAGAGCGATGGAACAATTGAGAAAACTTGGAATTGAAAATGAGGCACTTAAAAAGCCGAATCAGCTTTCCGGCGGTCAAAAACAAAGAGTGGCAATAGCCCGGGCTATGATCAACGACCCTTTAATCATCATGGGCGATGAGCCTACGGGGAATCTTGACAAAAAAAACAGCGAAATTGTCTTTGATATTTTCAAAGAACTCGCGCATGAATACAGACAAACACTACTGATTGTAACACACGATCAGGAATTTGCCTCCAGCACAGACAGTATAATTGAAATGGAAGACGGGAGGATAATTGCAAAGAAATCCTGAACCATCTTTTTTGGGATTTAGCCAATCAAAACTTCAATAATCCGGTACTTAACTGTCTGTTAAATTTTAAACCGGCTTATATTTTCAAACAAATTTCCTATTTTTGCACCCTTAATTTTTGAACACCAAAATATTATGGATAATAAAATAGTATATTTAGTCCCGTTGCTAGGCCTGCTTGGCATACTCGTCATGGCCATCAAGTCGGCATGGGTCAGCAAACAGGAAACGGGTGACGAGAACATGAACAGGCTTGCATCATACATTGCTAAAGGGGCGATGGCATTCCTGAAAGCTGAATGGAAAGTACTTGGATATTTTACTGTTATAGCAGCATTGCTTCTTGCATGGAGCGGAACACTTGTAGAAGAATCCAGTCCGGTAATTGCTATTGCATTTATAATTGGAGCTGTTCTTTCTGCACTTGCAGGTTATATCGGCATGAACATAGCTACCAAGGCCAATGTGAGAACCACTCAGGCCGCTAAAACAAGTCTTGCGAAAGCGCTGAAGGTTTCTTTTAACGGCGGAACCGTAATGGGACTTGGAGTAGCCGGACTGGCCATTATAGGTCTTGGTTCATTGTTCATTGTATTCTACAACATGTTTGTAACACCAATGAGCAACGAAGGCATGACTACTGCCATAGAAGTGCTCGCCGGATTTTCACTTGGTGCAGAGTCTATCGCATTATTTGCCCGTGTAGGCGGTGGTATATACACAAAGGCAGCCGACGTTGGCGCCGACCTTGTTGGAAAAGTTGAAGCCGGAATTCCGGAAGACGATGTGCGCAACCCTGCAACAATTGCCGATAACGTTGGAGACAACGTTGGTGACGTTGCGGGAATGGGTGCCGACCTTTTTGGTTCTTATGTGGCAACTATCCTTGCCACCATGGTACTTGGTCAGGAAATTAAAATCAGCGATAACTTTAACGGACTTTCGCCCATACTACTTCCAATGCTGATTGCCGGTATCGGTCTTGTATTTTCTATCATAGGAACTTTGTTTGTGCGCATCAAAAATGAAACTGATTCTGTACAGAAAGCCCTTAACCTGGGTAACTGGTCGTCTATTATTCTGACAGCCATTGCCTCATATTTTCTTGTTAATTTTCTGATACCTGAGGGTACCATCATTCTTCGCGGCTTCGAATTCACACGTGGCGGAATTTATGCTGCCATACTTGTAGGGCTTGTAGTGGGCGCTTTAATGAGTATAGTAACAGAATATTATACTGCCATGGGCAAACGTCCTGTAAAATCAATCATTGAAAAATCAGCCACCGGTCATGCCACTAATATCATTGGCGGATTATCGGTAGGTATGGAGTCTACAGTTATTCCAATTCTGGTGCTTGCTGCAGGTATAGTTTGTTCTTATTCATTTGCAGGTCTGTATGGTGTTGCGATTGCTGCAGCCGGAATGATGGCTACCACTGCCATGCAACTGGCTATTGATGCTTTCGGACCAATCGCTGATAATGCCGGTGGTATTGCTGAAATGAGTCAGCTTCCTCCCGAAGTCAGAGAACGCACAGATAATCTGGATGCCGTTGGTAATACAACCGCAGCAACCGGTAAAGGCTTTGCGATTGCTTCTGCTGCATTGACTTCACTTGCGCTTTTTGCAGCCTTTGTTGGTGTAGCCGGAATTGATGCCATAGACATTTACAAAGCGCCTGTACTGGCTGCCTTGTTTGTTGGTGGCATGATCCCTTTTATCTTCTCATCTCTTGCAATAGCAGCTGTCGGAAGGGCGGCAATGGACATGGTAAACGAAGTAAGAAGGCAGTTCAGAGAGATTCCCGGTATTATGGAATACAAAGCTCAGCCTGAATACGAAAAATGCGTGGCTATTTCGACAAAAGCTTCAATTCGCGAAATGATAGCACCGGGTGCAATTGCATTGCTGGTTCCGGTGCTGGTCGGTTTCGGGTTTAAAAATATGTTTGCCGATACAAGTTCGGCCGAAATACTTGGTGGCTTGCTGGCAGGTGTAACTGTCAGCGGTGTTCTCATGGGAATATTCATGAACAATGCCGGAGGTGCCTGGGATAATGCTAAAAAATCTTTCGAAAAAGGTGCTGTTATTAACGGTGAAACTTTCTATAAAAAATCAGAACCGCATAAAGCTTCCGTAACCGGAGATACTGTGGGTGATCCGTTTAAAGATACTTCAGGACCTTCTATGAACATCCTTATTAAACTAATGAGTATTGTTTCTCTTGTAATTGCTCCTCACATTTCTGTAGGCGGACATGGAGCTGGGGCCAAAGATGCCTGCTGCAGCGACAACAAAACTGAAATGCACGCATGTGGTCACCACAAAGGCATGAATGCTAAAAACAGCAAATGTGATATCAGTGTTTGCGCAACAATGAACAAAGAACAGTGTGCAAAAATGTGCGATAGCCTTGGCTGTGATTCTGCAGAAAAAGCTCATTGCATGAGTTTATACAACGATAAAGGTGAATTCGTTGGAGAATGTATGAGCAGTTGCGGAAAGAAATGCATTAGCAAAGAAGAATGCATGAAGAATTGCGGTGAGACATGTGCGGCAAAACACGCAGGAACTAAAGGTGATTGCTGCAAAGGTCATTCAGGTTCAAAAGCCGATGCCTGTTGCGAAGGTAAAGATGAAAAAGCCTGTGCTGCCGATAACGATAAATGCAAGAAAAAAGGCGCAGGTTGCTGCAAAGACTAATCATAAATTAATTTTAAGAAAGCTCCGAAAGGAGCTTTTTTTTGTATGATGAAAATCACAGCTTAAGATTTTAAGCCCGGTATCAAACTTTGAAACTATTTCTTACATTTGAGAATAATTTCAAAGTGATGAAGAAGACAATACTTATTTATGCGGAAGAAATTCAAACTGTTTCATTGAATCTCAATTTTTCGGATTATCGCACCACATTTATATTTAAGTTATGAGGACATTTAACTGGGAAGTGTATTGCACATCGGAACGCATTGCCGGAATCAATCTGATGGAAACCATCATTAACCGCTTTGCCTATATTCTCGATTTTCACAGCTTTTCTGACCTCTCTCTTAGTATTACCGCAGGAGTAGAGGAATGGAGAGCAAATGCGTTATTTGATGAAATTGCCAGAAACATGGAAATTGAAGGAGAAAAACCTGCAGCAACAGAATCAAAAAATGAATGCATGATATACATAAATATCTCGTTTGCTAAGGGCAAGGGTGATATGAGGCACGAAGTTCCCGATGTTCCGGGTTAATCAGAACAAGCTCTGAATTCTCATTTAAACACAATTAACTTATCCTTCAGATTTTGCCCCGCAACAGGTTATCCAGGATAATAGCTGTACTGATAGCTGCATTTAAGGATTCTGTTTTCCCTGATCCCGGAATACTGAGACGGTGTGCCGCCTTTGCCATAATAAGCGGATTAACCCCGTGTCCTTCGTTTCCTATAACAAGCAAACCTCTGGCAGGCAGTTTCCCTTTATGGATATTATCGCCTTCCATATCAGCAACCATAATCGGATACGACAAACGTGAAGCTGTCTGTAGAATGTCTCCATAACTAACATTAACTCTTAAAAAACTACCCATTGTAGAGTTGATGCATTTAGGCGAATAGACATCTGTACTACCCTGACTGCATATTATCTGCGTAATCCCATACCAGTCTGCAATCCTGATAATAGTTCCAAGGTTTCCGGGGTCCTGTATTTCGTCCAGCCCCAATATATATGGAGATTTATCATTGATTTCCTTTGGGGCAGGTTTAGCCACTATTGCAAGTACCATTTGCGGAGTCTGATGCACAGAAATCTGCTTCAGTTCCTTTTCATTTACAACAACACACTTAATGCCGGCGGGCAGATTGTTCTGTCTGTCGAACCAGGTCTGTAATCCTATAAGCTGTAATACCCTGAAATCGCTTTTCAACAACTCGGTAATACTTTTTTCACCTTCAACTGTAAATTGGTCATATTTTTGTCTTTGTTTTTTATCTTGAAGACCTTTAACAAATTGAATGTTCGCTTTGCTTATCATGGCTTATATGCTCTGGTTACAGTAATGTTCATTTTCTTGTCGGCATGCAAAACTACCAAATTAGTACCCACCGGACAACACCTGCTGGTTAAAAATAAACTTAAAACTTCCGATTCAGGTAATAGCCTCTTCAATAAGATGATGTCAAAAATTGACAATGAGAAAGCCATTTACATCAAACACAAACCTAACAGAAGCATATTTATACTGGGGCGATTTCATTTAGGCATGTACAACTTGGGAAGCTCTAAAAAACATCCTGAGAAAAATGAAAGCAATAAGTTGAGGCGCTTATTCAGGAGCTATGGCGAAGCACCTGTTCTGCTTGATACTGCTGAAATCAGGAAATCAGAACTCAACCTGCAGAACTTTCTGTTCTCAAAGGGCTATTTTGATTGCGAGGTGACCCACAGTATTCAATACAAGCGCAAAAAAGCCATTGTCACATACTTTGTAATTCCTGCACAGCCATTCAAAATAAATAAAGTAAACCTTGCTGCAGATGATGCCGTCATAGACAGTTTTCTGAATGCCAATATGGACAATTCACACCTGCAGCCTGGACATATTCTGGATGTTGAAATGATCAATAGAGAAAGAAACAGATTAAACAATTTGATGAAGGACAATGGGTACTATGATTTTTCTAAAGAATATTTAGACTTTGAACTTGATACCATGGGTAAAAAGAATGCCATGAATGTCAATATCTCTGTTGCCAACAAATCGGAATTTGAGAGGTTTACCCAAAAAACAATAAGAAGCGTAAGTGTTCGTTTTGAGAATGATTCTGAAACACATGTTATTTCGCCTGTCATCAGATACGAAAACATCAGCTTTTACTTCAATGGCTTTCCGATTAATCCGAATGTCATTGCCAAAAATATCAGTATCAGGGAAGGCGATTTATACAGAGCAAAAGAAGTTGAAAACACTTATGCAAGGCTGAGCGCATTTACCATCTTTAAATTCATCGATATAAATTATATCAGCAGTGAAACAGATTCATTACCCGGCCTTCATGCTGTAATTACCCTAAAAACCAATTACAGGCAATCATTTACCATTGAACCTCAGGGAATAGTTTCACAGTTAAACCGAATTCAGAACATCAATCTCGGTAACTCTTACGGTGTGGCTAACAGTTTAATCTGGACTCACCGCAATCTTTTCAGGAATGCAGAACTATTTCAGATCAGCGCCAACACCCGTATAGAAACTCAGTTGTTCAGAGATACCAACGACAACCGGATAAAATATTTCAACCCGGCCTTTCAGCAGAGTTTCAACTTATCTTTGAGTATTCCCAGTTCTTCTTTTTTAAAACCTCTCGAAAAATGGAAGTATATAAACTCCATCAATACCAATTTTAATGTCTCTTTCCTGTTCGAAAAAAATCCGGATTACCTCAGACGTATCTTACGCGAGTCGCGGGTTGGCGAGATCGACCGAGCGCAGAGCCC
>CAZRKA010000005.1:10640-16886 GCA_964600345.1 uncultured Chitinophaga sp.
TTAACCAAAAGGTCGACCTGGTTCCTTAATGTACTCGAAATGTCATTCAGCAAGAACACGCTGTCTATAGATATTTCAAACAGGGCAGACAGTGCTTTTATTCAAAGATTATTTTCCAATAACCTCGTAACCTCTACAGGATTGAGTTTTCTGTTTACCGATAAAAATACCAGTAAAAGCAAAACTCATTTTTATATTCGTACCAATCTGATAGAACTGGGCGGAAATCTGCACCGATTGCTCAGAAGAGCTATCGACCGAACGAAACAGGACGATACTTCTTACCAACTCTTAAAGGTAAATTATTTCCAATATGCCAAGTCGGAGATTGATGCGCGCTGCAGTACGGTGCTTGACGAAAATCAGTCAACGGTTCTGCGATTTAACCTGGGCATGACCTACCCTTATGGCAATCAACTGGTAGTTCCATTTGATAAACTTTTCTTTATCGGTGGATCAAACAGTTTAAGAGCCTGGCGACCGCGAACAGTAGGCCCCGGAGCATATTCAGAAAGTTCTAAAAATTTCAGGATAGACCGGGCAGGCGATCTCATCATACAATCCAATGCAGAATACCGCTTTGATATTTTTGACAGAAAGCTTGAAGGTGCCATTTTTGTGGATGCAGGAAATGTCTGGCTTATAAGAAAACTGGACAATACAGATCCGCTTAAATTATTTAAACCAAAAGTATTTTTAAGCGAATTAGCCGTCAATACCGGTGTTGGTTTGCGAATCGATTTTCAATTCTTCCTTTTCAGACTTGACTGGGGTATGCAAATTAAGAATCCTGAAAAACCAATCGGACAAACCTGGGTGATTCGCGAATTTGCAAGAAACAAGTACTTTACCAAATACTCTATCTTAAACTTTGGTATTGGCTATCCATTCTAGTTCCGGTTTGAGCTTAATTCGCACTCCAGGCATTCAATTTTTAAACAGAATTCTGCTGCAAAATCACATCGTGCCTTATTGGTTTAACTAAAAACCAAGGCTTAAACTTTATTCCTTCAAGTTTGGTTTTCCCGGGACAAAATTCTACGTGAATGCTAAGTGATTACATGACTTGTACTGGCATTTTTCATTATTATGATTTAAAAATATTTTGTTATAAAAAAATTTAAGGTCTATATTTGCACTCCTTAAAAAACGGTGGTCATAGCTCAGTTGGTTAGAGCGTCAGATTGTGGTTCTGAAGGTCGTGGGTTCGATTCCCATTGGTCACCCAAAAAACAAAAGCCCGGATAAATTCCGGGCTTTTTGTATAATTAGGAATTAATAAACTCAAAAAAAAGCGGCAGATGCCGCTTTTAATATGTTTCAGAGTTTATCCTTATTTTCCGCTCTCACTCGCGGTTTTAAGCATACTCAAACCTTTGTCGAACATATCGTTCATTACTTTTTCGCTCATAAACAGACCCATTATGGCATTCATCGGATAAGAAGCTTTCATATCCAATGCCCATATGACATTGCACTTGCTTGAATCTCCCGAAAAAGTATAATAGGCATTTGCCTTTCCCTGTCCTTCAAAATCAAGCTCTGTATCAATACGTTTACCCGGATCAATAGCCGTAATTGTCTGACTGCCATTACCAACTTCCTTATGTTTGCTGGTCCAGCTCATTTTAGCCCCTTTTTCACCATCAGTGCCGGAAATAGTAACATTCATAGCCGGATCGAGTTCTTTCCACTGCGACCATTTCTCGTGATTTTTAAAATAAGCTACATTGTCCCATACTACATTGCTGGGAGCACTGATTTCTATCCCTCTTTCAAAATGAAAGTCTTTCTTCATGAATGCCCCGGCTATCAGCAATAATGCTACAAGTCCGAGTACAATTAAACCGATAATTTTCAGAATTCTCATATTATAAATTGTTAATTATTAACACAAAAGAACTCTGTTAGAGTCAAACAAGCAAGTAATTTTTAAAATATTTGTCGAAATAGTAGCAAAACCCGGTTAATCTAATGGGTTCAATATAGATTTTCACCAATTACAATATCCCCAAATGGAATAAACAGAAGATTGAAATAAAATCAGGAATTATTTCCTGGAAATAGCCTTCTCAGCTGCCAGTACAACGTCGATTGTATCAAGGTGATACTTAGCCATCAGTTCATCGGGGGTCCCGCTTTCGCCAAAAGTGTCATTAACACCTACAAATTCAACAGGCAATGGCATGTTGCGCGACAATAACTGACAAATACTGTCTCCCAGCCCTCCGTTGTACATATGTTCTTCGGCAGTTACCACGCAGCGGGTTTTTCTTACTGAATCCAATACAGCTTTTTCGTCGAGTGGTTTAATCGTATGTATATTGATTACCTCAGCACTGATGCCTTTTTCGGCCAATGCCTGTGCTGCCTGTATGCTTTTCCAAACCAGATGACCGGTACAGAAAATAGAAACATCTGTTCCGTCGTATATTTTATTGGCTTTTCCGATTACAAATTCCTGATCAGGAGCTGTAAATACCGGTACTTTGGGTCTTCCGAACCTTAGGTAACAAGGTCCCTCGTAGGCAGCAATAGCCAGAGTCGCTGCTTTGGTCTGATTAAAATCGCATGGATTGATAACAACCATACCGGGCAACATTTTCATCATTCCGATATCTTCCAGTATCTGGTGGGTAGCTCCGTCTTCTCCCAGTGTCACACCTGCATGCGAAGCGCATATCTTTACATTTTTTCCGCTGTATGCAATACTCTGACGAATCTGATCATAAACCCTTCCTGTGCTGAAATTTGCAAAAGTGCCGGTAAATGGTATTTTCCCTGCCGTTGCAAGTCCTGCAGCCACTCCCATCATGTTTGCCTCGGCTATTCCCATTTGAAAAAACCTGTCGGGAAACTCTTTTTTGAAGGCGTCCATTTTCAAAGACCCTGTCAGGTCGGCACAAAGTGCTACAACCCGGCTGTTCTGCTTTCCTGCCTCCAGTAATCCGGCACCGAATCCGGATCTTGTGTCATTATTTCCCAATATTGCTAATGCTTGCATTATATGTTGATTTCTGTTGTTGTTGCCGATGTTATCGTAAATTCTTTTTCGAACGTGTAAATAGTTCTTGTTTCAGGCTTGCTTCTGCCAACCACAATATATTTACCAGGTTGCATGATGATGGTTTGATAAAATTCATCACTTATATCTGCCACCCATTCCATCTTGCCGTTTATTACCCTGTATATCGCACAAACCAAATCCCTGCTTTTATTGATCTGAAGTCTTCCCGGCTGCGGAATCAGCAATGTTGTAGTTTTATTTTCGTCTACGACTACGCTGTCCAGATATATTCTTGGAACGGTCAGGAGTTCCATCTCATATACACCGCACAGATATCTCCTTTTGGTATTGAAAGTATGAGCGTTAATGGTGTTAGTCTTATCCTTAACCTTAACAATAGCCTTCAGGTCTGTATAATTGGTCTTACCCGTACATATAAACTCTATAAAACCCTGTGGAACATCAATCGGGATGATGTTATGGCGACCGACTATAAGTTCGACATTGTTCTTGTAAACTACAGGTAGTGTGTGAATCACAAAATCATATCGTCTGAGCGGATCCAGGAACAGCGTGTCGGGCACTCCCCTGCCATTCATGGTATGCTCATAATTAAAAAGCAATTTTTTGGTGGCAGCATCGTAAATACTCATCAGCACATTAGTTTCTACAGGTCTTAATTTCTTATCCAGCAGATTGATCTGACAACTGGTTGCATTCATTGCCTGAGAAACAATCACACCAACCACTGTTTCAAAGTCTCTTTCGGTATTTGCATCGTAATAGGTTCCTACGCAGTCGAATTTGAACTTAAACTGTTCAGATGAACCAAGTCCGATAATGAATGGTTTAAGAAATATGCCTTTTTTCTGAAGATTCTGGGATATTAAACAAGGATCACCGGTGCACTCTTCCAATCCGTCGGTGATGATGATAACAAGATTCCTAACACCTTTTTCGGCGGGAAAATCCTTTTCACATTCCTGCAGTGAATAAGCAATAGGAGTCCAGCCTTTAGGTATCAGACTGTTTACCCTTTTCTTCATTATAACCGTATTGTTTGGTGCAAATGCGACTTCCAGTCTGGAATCTTTGCAATCCTTTAAATCAACTGTTTTCTGATGTCCGTATACACGCAATGCCAGCTCCACATTGTCGAATGAAGACAAGCTGTCAATGAGTTTTATGGCCATTCTTTTGGCTACCTGAATTCTCGTCCATTTCTCGATGGGGGTGGTCATACTTCCCGATGCATCGAAGATAATCAGTATGCGTGTTTTAACCGGTGTTTGGGCAAAGATACCTGCTGAAAAAAGCAGACATGCCGCCAATAGAATTGGTCTCATATTCCTTTCAAACGCGGCTTTCATCAGAATATTTCGTTAATAATCACCCAGCGTTTCAGGTAACTGATTCAAAGCACGTGCCAATTGTTCGTCGTTAGGCGCGATTCCGTGCCATTCGTGACTTCCCATCATAAAATCAACGCCCTGACCCATTTCTGTTTTCATTATGATGACAATGGGCTTGTTTTCACTTCTGAGTGATTTGGCTTTGGCATTGGTATCCAGTATTTCCTGCATATCATTACCATTCATTTCCAGTACCAGCCAGTTGAACGCTTCAAATTTTTTGCGCAGTTCCGAAAATCCCATGATATCTACCACATTGCCATCTATCTGCTGCTTATTGTAATCGACAGTTGCAATAATGTTGTTGAGTTTGCGGTGACCGGCAAACATGATGGCTTCCCAGTTCTGACCTTCCTGCAATTCGCCGTCTCCCATACTCACGTATACAATATGATCATCGTTGTCTGCTTTTTTAGCAAGTGCAATGCCGGCGGCTACTGAAAGTCCCTGACCAAGAGATCCACTGGCTACTCTTACCCCCGGCAAACCTTCATGTGTAGTTGGATGTCCCTGCAAGCGGCTGTTTATTTTCCTGAATGTGGCGAGTTCGCTGACTGCAAAATACCCGCTGCGGGCAAGAACACTGTAAAAAACCGGACTAATGTGCCCGTTTGACAAAAGGAAGACATCTTCGTTTTTACCTTCCTGAGTAAAACCGGAAGGATTATGCTCCATAATCTGAAAATAAAGGGCTGTCAAGTAGTCTGCACATCCGAGCGAGCCACCGGGGTGACCGCTTTGAACCGCATGCACCATCCTTACAATATCGCGTCTAACCTGAAACGCGATTTGCTGTAATTCTGAGGTAGTTGGCATGAATAATAAATTGATGCAAAAATTGCCGAAAAAATCGAATAATAAAATTGTAAAAATGATTACTTATAAACGAATAATAAACGGCTTAAATCAAAGTAAAAGTGTCCATATCGTCGAGCACCGGAAACTCTTGTCTGAATTTATCAAGAGGTTCTTTATGGATGTTGAAGCGGTACACTTTTTTATCCTGCCCGAATCCAATTTCTTCGCCCATATAATTGACTATACAGGAATTTCCGATGTATTCCATTCCGCTGCCATCGCTGCCAATGCGGTTACAGGCAATAACATAACACTGGTTTTCAATTGCCCTGGCTTTGAGTAATTGCTGCCAGGCGTAGTTTCTTTTGGAAGGCCAGTTGGCAACATAGATCAGCATGTCGTAAGCGACATTGTTTCTGCTGAATACCGGAAACCTCAGATCGTAACATATCTGAGGACAAATACGCCAGCCCTTGTAATTCACTATCAGTCGTTGTTCGCCTTTACTATAGTGTTTACTCTCATCTCCGGGACTGAACAGATGTCTTTTATTGTATAATTGCACTTTTCCATCCGGTTCTACAAAATAAAAGGTGTTGTAAAATTTATCGGCTTCACGTGTCATAACACTGCCACAAACAGCCGCATTAAGCTTTTTACTCATCTCATGCATCCAAAATTGCGCTTTTTCTCCTGAATCGGCGGCAAACAATTCAGGTCGCATACTGAAACCGGTAGTAAACATTTCAGGCAGTATAAACAGGTCACATCCGCTGATATTTTCAATCATCGAACCGATATTGCTGAGATTTGTATCAATATCCTCCCAGAAGAGATCTGTTTGCACAACAGAAATGTTTAAAGTTTGCATAATATCTCCAGAGATCTGTTTAATGTTTCATCTGATTTAGCAAAACAGAAACGAAGAACTTTATGATCCGTCTTTCGTTTATAAAATGCAGAAAACGGAATCGAAGCAATGCCTTTTTCTTTGGTAAGAAATGTTGCCATTTCCATATCACTCATGTC
>CAZRKA010000005.1:16896-40792 GCA_964600345.1 uncultured Chitinophaga sp.
TATCGTAAATCAGAGCCTGAAAGTAACTTCCGTTTCAATTTATCAGCTTAAAGGACGAGCCTCTTAAGCCCTTTTTGAACAAATCTCGCTTTTGCTGGTAAAAATGTGAAAGTTCGAGATAAAGCTCCTTTTGCTGAAGAATCTCGGCATAAGCGTGTTGTATGGGTGTGTTTGCGGCAAAAGCCATAAACTGATACGTTTTCCGGATTTGTGCAGTGATGTTTTCGGGAGCAAGCAAATAACCCATTTTCCAACCTGTGGTATGATAGGTTTTGCCAAACGACGAAACGATTATACTTCTCTGAGCCAGCCTGGGATATCTGGCCACAGATTGATGCTCTATTCCGTCAAATATAATGTGTTCATAAACCTCATCGCTCAGAATGATGACATCTGTATTGGTAATCAGTTTCTCAAGTTTGCGCATATCTTCGGAACTGAGTATAGAACCGGTAGGATTGTGTGGCGAATTGATGATGATCATTCGCGTTCTGATGCTGATTAGTTTCTTAACCTGTTCCCAGTCTATCCGGTATTCAGGAAACTGCATTTCGTAAATGATTGCTTTACCTCCTGCCAGTTCTATTGATGGAATATAACTGTCGTAGGCCGGTTCGATAACAATTACTTCGTCGTTTTCTCTGATTAGTGCTGCAATTGCTGCAAAAATCCCAAGCGTCGCACCGGGCACAACCGTAATTTCTGTCAATGGGTTGTATATGGCAGAATATAATTCTTCCGTTTTCTCAGCAATCCTTTCTCGAAGACTCAGAATTCCGGGCATAGGTGCATATTGATTGAATCCTGATTTCATTGCATTGGAAACCAACTTCTTAAGAGTGTCGGAACAATCAAAGTCAGGAAAACCCTGGGCGAGATTTATGGCATTGTGTTCTTGTGCCATTGCGCTCATCACCGAAAAAATAGAATTGCCAGACTGGGGTAATTTGCTGTTTATATTGCCTTCAAATTTCACTTTGAGCAAAGGTAAAAAGAATTGAACAATAACCTAAGAATGTCGGTTAATTGTTGGAAAACAAGGCATTTATTGAATTACCGGCAGAAGTAGTTTATTCACAAAATTGATTCATTTTCAAGGACCTTGCAGGAAAATGAAAATTTATATGCTGATTTTCAATACTTAAACAATTAATGCAGAATTTAAATGTGGAAAACTTATGAATTAAGCGCGGAATGTATAAATTTGTGCCATCAAATAATAGGTATAAATACTCATAGAGTAAATAATCCTACAAATTTGACACTGGAGATGACTTACACAACAAATGCACAAAATAATGAAATCAAAACACTACTTATTCCCTATGAGCGCCATTGGCGTTTGCGGGAATGCAGAATTGCCATGCAGTTCTGAAATCAATCATGAGGCGGGGCTCATTTGCAGCTCAGCACCGTTATTCGGGAAAATTTCATGTAAATTACCCTTCTTAATTTCACACTTCTCATAAACCAATCCGGCAACGGATTTAAATGAGACAATGATTCCTGTCCGTATACCCTTTTGGGTTCAAGCGGCACGATTCTGTCTTTGAAAATCCTTTCCTGTTCAATTATCAGAATATGAGAAAATTAATCGTTATAGCATTGTTATTTACCAATGCTTTATATGCGGAATTCAAGCCGGCAATGCGCAGTAATTTCGGTGCAGCCAGTGCTTTGTTCAGATTTCAGACCGCCTACTTTTATACAAGTCCTGTTATTAAAAAGACAGAGGAAGGGCTTACAGCACCGACCACCCCAAATAGCATGCTCAATTCTATGCGAAGCAGCATAGAAGCAATGTTTATGCTCAACAATCGTTTCCATTTCACTGAATCAGTTTATAAAACTGCGCCGCGCTTTCTGCAGATTAAATTGAATCACGATGGTGTTGAAAGCAAGCTTTACAGCAGCATCTCAATGGCTCAGGGCATGCCGTGCATGACTTCGATACCAATTTTCGGACAGGTAAAAGGTTATTGGGGAATTGGAGCAGTTTATATGAATCAAACAGTATATAATGCCTCGCAAGCAGATCTAAGCAAGTCGGTGGGAGTTAGAACCGGGCTCAACTGCTATAATCCGAAAAGCGCTTTACAGGCTGAACTTATTGGTTTCAAAGACCGGGTGCTTGTAAATGTTATTGCTTACCGCAAACTGGGTGAACATTTGCTGGTACAGGCAGGAAGCGAATACAACAGTCCACTGGCAGGATTTTCAGTTCTGGCAGGCTCGTGCAGGTTTTCTGTAAATACCAGATTATACAGAAAGCAATTGCAACATGGAATTAGTTTTACAGGTAATCTGTAAGAATGGCTATAGCCGAAAGAGAGTGAAATCAACCGGGTTCCCCAAAAGTTAAAGGAACCGGAGAGTAAAGATATCTGTGTGTGTGTATTTTCACCGTGAAGCCGGTGATTTTTCAACAACCCGTCGGCCTTTTGGTTGACGGGTCTTTTTTTGTTAATTACAATCAAATGAAACTTAAGTTTCATTTGATTGTAATTGCTCAGAATTTATACCAATGCTTTCAAACGAAATATAGTACTTCTTATTATGCCGCATTTTTATCCCCATAACACTTTTGAAAATTGCATTTTCAACGCTTTTACCTTCGGGATTAATTGCATTGATCCCACTCGCATTGTGGCTACAGCTAATTGATGATGCCGGTTCGCCTTTGGGGCGACCCTCGCATTTTTATTTTCCCTCAGCTTTTGAAAATTGCATTTTCAACGATTTTCCTTTCGGGATTAATTGCATTGATCCCATTCGCATTGTGGCTACAGCTAGTTGATGATGCCGGTTCGCCTTGGGGCGACCCTTGCATTTTTATTTTCCCTCAGCTTTTGAAAATTGCATTTTCAACGATTTTCCTTTCGGGATTAATTGCATTGATCCCATTCGCATTGTGGCTACAGCTAATTGATGATGCCGGTTCGCCTTTGGGGCGACCCTTACATTTTTATTTTCCCTCAGCTTTTGAAAATTACATTTTCAACGCTTCGGGAAAATAAAAATGCCGGCAATTTGCAATTGCCGGCATCATCAATTAGCTGTGCACCCGTAGGGATTCGAACCCCAAACCTTCTGATCCGTAGTCAAATGCTCTATCCAATTGAGCTACGGGTGCATACTCCTAAAAGAGTTTGCAAAAGTAATGATAAAAAAATCCCTGACAAAATTATTGTCAGGGATTTTGAAAGGTCTTATAGACTGAATTAGTTCAGTACAAATTTAGTTGTTGCTTTGAAATCTCCGGCAACCATTGTGCAAGTGTATACACCATTGCTTAAACCGTCGGTTGAAATGGCAATGTCGAAATCACCGGCAGCGTAATCAGCTGTGATGGTTTTTACTACTTTACCGGTTATATCGCAAATTGTAAGCGTAACAGTGTTGCTTTCTGCAAGTTTAACAGGAACAAAAACTTCGTTTGCAGTGTTGCTTGGGTTAGGATAGATATTACCTATGCCGTTACCATTTGCATCAAGTGTGCTGACAGAAAGTGTCTGGGTAGTTAAATGATAATCTGTACCCTCGAAGAAAGTATTGCCAAAAACCGGACCGGGGATATAAGATTTAAATATGTTTCCAACTGTTGCACCATACAATACTTCATAGTTTGTAATAACTGCATTGTTCTGAGCCTGCTCATCTGTATTCTCAACATCGAGATCGGTTTTGCTGTACATTCTGACACCGTACATGTTGTATTTGTTTACCCAGTTTGATCCGTTGTAAGCAATACCTGTGTCACCAAGGTTTGGTTTCTTCATAGGTTTGAAAGTGATGGTGTGACCAACCAGGTTGGCATTGACATTGGTAGCGCTGTGCGGAATAGTAACCCCAACCGGAGCTACAACCTGTCTTCCGAAGAAAGTGGTATTGGCACCATTAAGACCAACGCTGTCTGCCCACTGTTTGGTCAGGAATATAGTATCGGTTTTGAAGGCAGAAGAATTAAGTCTTGTTTTAACTTTGTAATTGTCTCTTTTAGGGCAAGAGTAGTAGTAAATCTTGCTTGGATTAGAGGTGTAGTAGTAAGACTGATTATCCAGGCCTGAAGGCAAGAAATACTGAATGAAAACGGTATCTACAATTTCTACATTGTTTAAACCGACTTTCATTGAATCTGCCCATCTTACGTAGAACTGGGTAAAACGGATAGAATCCCAGGTGTAAGTGTTGTGTCTTGAGAATCTTGCAGGGTTATTTGAATAAACCTCATCTCTTGGGTCGTTGATTCTGCCAATCACATGGAATCCGGTTTTGATCTTTTCACCGGCAGTATAGACGATGTAAAGGTTGGTATCCGGCTGCATGAAATATACTGAACTGGTAAGACCTGAGCCATTGAAATCATTGTAGGCAGTTGCGTAATCAAACCAGCCTGTTCCAAGATCCCTTTTAGCATTGTCTTTTCCCTCATTCGTAACCACTATCTTGAATTGCGGGTAATCGTAATTGATTTTTTCTTTTACCTGGGCATTCAGGGACAGAAGTCCGAATCCTAAGATTGTAAATAAAACTTTTTTCATAAACGTATATAATTTCTTTTAGATGATTAGACGTCAAAATTAATATGAATGCTGCAATGTTTTTAAAAAAAAATCACAAAAGATGTAAACAAGAATCAATGTGTTATTATTCAGCGAATTATAACTTCAAAATTAATCTTTTTTTAATTGTTTTTAAAAAAAAGAAAACATTTTAGCATTCCGGCATGAAATCAACTGTCTTAATCCATTAGAAACCGGAGTGATGAAATAAATCAAATTTTCAAATCATTTTAACTCCTGAAATCTCCGCTTATAAATCGCCGTCAACAGGTCTGAGCAATATTTCTTCCATCACTGCCCTGCTTCGATTAATCCATGCAAACCACAGTGCATCGGCTATGGTATCAGCATCCATAAAACGCTCTGGCGGCAAATCAGATCCCTCCCAGCTTTCAGTCAATGTTGCTCCCGGGATTATCGCACTTACTCTGATACCAAATGGCAAAAGTTCTTTTCTCAGTACCCTCGACATACCCAGAAGTGCGTGTTTACTGATACAATAAGAACCACCATTGCTGTATCCCATGATGCTGGCAGTTGAACAAATATTGAATAAACAGGCATCGCCCTGAGCTTTCATCAAAGGAATCAGGGCCTTGCTGATATAATATGCGGCATTGATATTCAAAGACATCTGAAGTTCAAATACACTGTCGTCCTCACTGTGCAATTCACCTGGAATGAACACTCCGGCGTTATTGACCAGTATATCAATTCTCCCCGATTTTCCGGCAATCATTTTGCAGGCTTCATTAAGTTCCGCGCGCTTACTTAGATCGGCAGGTATTATGACAAGCATTTCGGCATGGTGATTTTTAATCATCGTCAGTTCACCCTCGGTCCTCGATATTGAAAACACCCTGAATCCCTCAGACAAAAGCTTTTTCACAATAGCCAGTCCGATCCCTTTAGAGCCACCACTTACAACGGCTGTTCTTTGCATGCTTCAAACTTACTCTTTTTTCAAAATGTTCAAAACGGGAATTTTGATATATCTTTACGGCCACTTTCAAGTTTAGATGAATTTAAGTTTTTTTCATTTTTTCGGACATTATCTCCTGTTTCTTAAACAGATGCTCAGCAGGCCTGAGAAGATCAACATTTTCTTCAAAAGACTATCAGAAGAAATGTACAAAATCGGGATAGGTTCCTTACCTATTATAGCCATTACAGCATTGTTTATAGGCGCAGTAACAACTGTTCAGACTGCCTATCAGCTGGTAAGCGGTTTAATTTCTAAATCAGTTATCGGCACAATTGTTTCAGACAGTACCATGCTGGAACTTGGACCCACAATCTCTTGTCTCGTGCTTTCAGGCAAAGTTGGTGCACATATAGCCTCAGAAATCGGCAATATGCGGATCAGTGAACAAATTGATGCCTTAGACGTTATGGGGATCAATGCGGCGGCTTATCTGGCTTTACCTAAAATTCTGGCCGGACTGGTAATGATTCCTCTGCTCAATTTCATTGCGATTACTCTAAGTATATACGGCGGATATATGGCAGGCGAATTATCTGGAATACTGACCCACGATGAATTTATAAGTGGTGCCAGAAGTACATTCAAGGGCTTTACCGTTTTCTTCAGTACGGTTAAAGCATTTACTTTCGCATTTATCATCACTTCGGTAAGCAGTTACCAGGGTTTTTATACCAGCGGAGGTGCACTTGGTGTTGGTGAATCCAGTACAAGGGCAGTCGTATACAGTTCTGTACTCGTTCTGTTCTTTGATTATATTCTGGCCGAAATCTTATTGTAAAAATGATAGAATTAAAGAAAGTTAGCAAAAGTTTCGAAGACCGACAAGTTTTATACGATATCGACGCCCGTTTTCTGAGCGGTAAAAACAATCTGATAATCGGAGCAAGCGGTGGCGGCAAAAGCGTGATGATGAAATGCATGGTTGGCCTGGAAAAGCCGGATAGCGGCATTATAGAATACGACGGAAGAAATATGATTTCTCTCGACGACCAGCAACTGAGGGAAGTAAGAAGAGAAATAGGCATGCTGTTTCAGGGTACTGCTTTGTTCGATTCACTCACTGTTGAACAGAATATTGCCTTTCCACTGGAAATGTTCAGTAAGATGAATGCATCAGAAAGGCGTGAACGTGTTAATTTCTGCCTGAAACGGGTCAATCTCGAAAACATTAACAACAAATATCCCAGCGAAATCAGCGGAGGTATGAAAAAAAGAGTTGGCATAGCAAGGGCTATTGCACTAGACATCAAATATCTTTTCTGTGATGAGCCAAACAGCGGTCTCGATCCGATTACATCCAGACTGATCGATGAACTGATCAACGAAATAACCAAGGAATACGGCATTACCAATGTGATTAACAGCCATGATATGAAAACCGTTTTTGATATCGGCGATCATATTATTTTTCTATACAAGGGTAAAAAATGGTGGGAAGGCAATCGCGAAGACCTCAAACATGCCCAAAAAGAAATTAAGGAACTGGATGATTTTATCAAGGCAAGCTACTTCGAATAAATCACTTATTCCTGAAAACGACCTGCTGCTTCAAATTCCTTATTTTTGCCGTCATTAATCATTCTTCTGATATGAAAAGAATAACCTTATATCTTCTGATAGTTTCATTCTGTGTCCTTTTAAGTTCTCACAAAACAGACGAGGGCATGTTTCCTCTTAGTCACCTGAAGCAGGTTGATCTTAAAGCTGCCGGTTTCAGAATTTCAGAAAAAGACATTTTCAATCCGGATGGAATTGCATTAACAGATGCCCTGGTCAGACTGGGCGGCTGCACAGGTTCTTTTGTTTCTGATGAAGGGCTGATTGTAACAAACCATCATTGTGTGTTTGGATCAGTTGCAGCAGTCAGCAATAAAGAAACTGATTATCTGGAAAACGGATTTTATGCCGGTGGCAGAGAAAAGGAATTGAAAACATCACTCACCTGTAAGATTACTAAAAGTTACGAAGATGTCAGTATCAAGGTGCTGGATGGAATCAATCTGAATATGGATCCGATTGCAAAAAAAGAAGCGATCAAAAGAAATATTGAAACTTTGCAGAAAGAAGAACAAAAAAAATATCCTGAACTCACCATAGAAATAAGTGAAATGTTTGTGGGTTACAGCTATACACTTTTCAGATATCAAATCCTAAAAGATGTCAGACTGGTATATGTGCCACCGAGAACCATCGGAGAGTTTGGCGGCGAAACCGACAACTGGGAATGGCCTAAGCACACCGGCGATTTCAGCTTTGTAAGGGCTTATGTCGGGAAAGATGGCAAACCGGCTGAATACAATAAGGAAAACATCCCGTTTACACCTAAAAAATTCCTGAAAATCAATCCGAAAGGAAGCAGAAACAATGACCTTGTTTTTATACTGGGTTACCCCGGAACAACCTTTCGTCAGGAACCCGCCCAGTTTTTGCGTTACCAGCAGGTACATGTGTTGCCATTTATAAGCGAATGGTATGGATGGAGAATGCAAACAATGGAGAATCTTGGCAAAACGGATCGCAACCGCTACCTGAAAATGGCCGGTAACATCAAACAACTTGCCAATACAAAGAAAAATTTTGAAGGTAAACTTTACGGTTTAAAACAAACAGATCTGTTAAAGACAAAAACAGAGGAACAAAATACACTGATAGAAAAAATGAGAACTGCAGGTGTATCTGTTTCATTCTTTAAATCAATAGACAGTCTTTACGGCATCCGACTCGAAAATGCTGATATGGATCTCTTGCTTAATCGTTTTAATCAGGATTGTGGCGCTTTGATTGCTGCGCTTACTATTGAAAATCTCAAAAAATCTAAAAAAGAAATTAAAAAAAGCGGTCTTAAAAAAGAAGAACTGGAAGCATGGAAAACTGAACTTAAAAAACAACTAAACAGTAAATACAGGATTACAGATATTGAACTTGACAAATTAACACTGGCTGAGTTAATCAGAAGAGCTTCACTGGCGAGTGGTAAACAAAAAATCAAGGTTTTGAAAAAAATCAAAAACCCTTCGAAGTGGGTTGATAAGGCTTATACTAACAGTATTTACAGTGATCCGGCTTTATTGTATAAACTGATTGACAGTGTGCCGATGCAGGTTTACAACTACATGGACCCGATTCAGCAACTCGCCTCAGAACTTTTACCGGTTCTTAAAACATCAATAGACAGGCAAAGTGCAGTAAACGACAAATTAAATTCGCTGTTGCCATTGTTACTGGATGCCAGAATAAAATATGGCCAGAAGAAATTTATTCCTGATGCCAACAGTACACTGAGATTCACTTATGGTTATATCAGCGGGTATAAAGCAGGACTCAATAAACATCCTGCCCCGTTTACACACAGAAAGGAAATTTTTTCCAAGAATGAAACGGATAACATAGACTACCGACTGTCAACACCGGTGAGAGAACTATTGTTAACGGAAAGGATTGCTTCGGAATTACTTGACCCTGAAACCAATGATCTTGTGATCTGTATGTTGTATAATATGGATACGACCGGTGGCAATAGCGGCAGTCCGGTAATGGATGCAGACGGCAATCTGGTAGGCGTTAATTTCGACCGGGCTTATACCGCAACACTTAACGATTACAGCTGGAATGCTGATTACAGCAGAAGCATTGCAGTAGACATCCGCTATGTTTTATTCACAATGAAATACCTCAACAAAGCAGAAGATTTATTGGGGGAAATGGGAATAAATTTACAATGACTTTAATTTTTATCTGATCAAAAGCTTTTCGGTTTGCATCAGATCGCCGGAATAAACTGAAACAAAAATTATTGCAGTATCTCCGGAATTAAAATCAGATTTAAATCTGTAATAACCGTTCTCCGGGTAGAGCGTTAAAGTTTTTATGATTTGTCCGCTTAAATTGAATACGGATACATCAATTGGTTTATTGGTAATTCCTGAGTAAGCATAAATGCTGATTTCACCTTCATTGTTTATTATTCTGTATGCATCCTTGCTGACAGTTTTATCGAGGTAAGTGTCGTAGTAATCGCTGCTGCCGTCGGGTTTGAAGTGAACCAGTCTGTAATATGCAGCATCAGATTTAAGCTCCGGATCTTTATAATCCATGCACGAAAACACCTGCTGTCCGCTTCCCGGATATACAAGCGTCACCTTTTCAAATTCTCCGTTTAAATGGTTATGCCTGTATATTTCATATCTGGATCCTTCGGATTCTTCATTGATTGCCCAGTTTAATTCAACATTGCCGTCTTCGGTACTTGCCGCATTGAAATATACAAGCTTTAAAGGAAGGAAAGTATATACATTTACAACAGAAAATGAAGTACCAATATTAGAACTGCCTACATAAGCCGAAATAAAATTAGTATCTCTCAATCCCGGTATATCTGAAACAACAACAGAATAAATCAGTTTAATTGAATCCTGACTTGGCACCACCCATGAGAACTCACCACCACCCATGTTTTTCCCTCCATAAAAATCCAGAATATTGGTGTCGAGGTATTCGGGAACTAAAGTAGAATTGCTGTATGTAACCAGACGGGGAAAAACAGTAGTATCTATTTCCAGATACCTGAACTGATAATTGCGCGGCATATTGTCTGCCAATCTGTCTATGGTAACATCTGCCACAGAACTGGAATTGCTGATTACTATTGTATAGCGCACGGTATCACCGATTAGCACATGTTCCTCATTTACCCTTTTACTGATAGTGATTGGGTTAACAGGAGTTGAAGTACCTGTAAATGCTGTGGTGTTAGCCTGCCACCTTTGAGCAGATCCGGCATCCGAAACAACAAAAGGTACCAGGTTGGAAGATGTTAAACCGGTCTGAGTACCGGTAATTTTCAGAGTCCATTCTATCGTAACAGTTCCCCCGGATGGCAAATTGGAGGTAATACTGTTTGAATAATGTGTATTTATCATATTGACCGGAAAATCGTTTGGAATAGACGATGCAGTGATGCGGCATCCTACAATTTCGTAACCTGCGGGAAATGTACTGAGAGTGCTAAGCTCCATATCTATGATATTTCCAGGTTTGACATTCGAAATATTATAGGCTACAGAGATAGTTGCCAATGTCCCTATTGTATTGGTACTTGTAGCGAGAATTGTAATTGTATTGTTATTCGAGTTCCTTAAAACGTAAATCAGTTTGTTGAAACTTGTAGAAACCGTTCCGCTTAAATTATCTGAAAGTGTTACAGGTAAAGTAATGTAGTCTGTTGTAATATTGGTGTTGTTCGGATAAATCAGACAATTATAGCCAACAAAAAAGAAAGCGGTAACAGAATCACCGGCTGCGAGATTACCGAGATAAATCGAATTTGAAGTCCTGCATTGGAAAGAAGGCGTACCTGAGTTGTATGTCGCCGATCCGGTAGCTGTAAATGTTATTGTTCCTAATGTAATTCTGAGTCCCTGAATTGCGGAACCCTTGGTATTGATAATTCTGAATGAAACCACTTTACCCTGCGGACCGGCGACTGTACAGGAGTTGTCCATCCAGAAATAACCTGAAATAAGTTTTACGTTAACATCGCCACCAGTTAATGCTTCCGCACGAATTGAAGCAAAAATGAAACTTAATACCAGAATGCTTTGTGTAAATTTTAATTTCATAACCGATTTTTTTAATTTGTTAAGCCTTATTTAATTCATCAATTGTCAAGCATAAACTGAAATTTGGAACATCAACTGGCAAGTGATATAATCCGAGATGGCGTGGAATAAATATTAAATCATTGTATTTTATGCATTTAAAGTCCGTAAAATAAGTTTTTATACATATCAAATACTTTGATTTCCTGATTTTGATATCATCATGCTGCTGATTCATTTTTACCAGTTGAATCTTCTCTTCAAGATACAAAAACATACTTAAACAGACAAAAAAATCCCAGTTTTTTAATATGGAATTTATTTTTTCATATTCATTTGATTATCTATTCATTGAGTCAGATTTTTTTAAAATTTTGCAGTAATTAAAATTCAAATTACCAAGCGGATAATTTGGAGATTTAAATTTAGGGCGTACGAAAAGAAGAAACTGTCAAATAAAAACATGTAATAATTTAGGTTCATTGCAGTTAAGGCTGAGAATAAGACTTTCGGTATAATTGAGTAATAGATACCAAAAAATTAATAGAGGATCGTTAGAAAGCTAAAACCATATAAAAGAGAAAACCACACCTTTGGGGTGTGGCTTAATCGTTTTGTGTAGATGTGTTTTATTTAGTTTAGTTCTTGATGAATTTAGTTGTATTACCGGCTCCATTGGCATCGTTAATTCTTACGAAGTATACACCGTTGCTTAAATCGTTCAGATCAAGAGATACACTGTACATATCACTTAAGTCAGCACTGTTAACACTGTGGTGCACTTTGCCGAACATGTCTATCACTTCAAGTGTAAACTCGTTCTCAGAGACAGTCTGGAAGCTTACATTCAGGATACCTTTGCTTGGGTTCGGATAAACTGAGGATACTATTGTTTTAGCAGCGGTTTCAGCATATCCCAGATGAACAATTTTTGACCAGCTGTATTCTTCATCATTGTCAACCATTCTAAGTTTGTAGAAAATGTTCCCGGTGTTTTTGGCAAACATATCATTATCGCTGAAGCTATAGTTGCTGCTGAACTGAGTATTTCCATTTGCATTAACAGTACCGGCAAGAACAAAGTTTATTCCGTCGAGTGATCTGTATATTTCAAAACGGTTTGCATTTTCTTCTGAGGTGGTAGTCCATTTAACAACAGGCACTTCATTGTTGTTTACTGCATTGAAATCTACAAGCTTAACAGGCAGTACAAATGAAAGCGGAGAAAATGGCTTAAAGTAATAAGAGTACTGACGGACAGTATTTCTGCTGACATTACCAACCACACCTACTCTTACAGTATATGAAGCAACATTTTGATAATCAACCTGTGACATTGCTATAAAGTTGTTAGTATCTGTATTTGAAAATGACAGAAAACCACTCATTAATGTCAATCTGGTAAGACTTGAAAGTGTGCTGATTGCAGAACCTACAATACCTTTTGGAGTAGCAGGCGTAACTGTACTGAACATTTCACGGTAAGAACCAATTCCATTACCATCCAAATCAACAGCTGTCATTGCAAATTTCGGAATGGTATCAAGACTGCCATCTGCAATTTTGCGGAAAGTGATTCGGAATTCTACAAATGATGTATCAGAGCTCGATGCATTATTTGTAAATCTGATGTGTGGATTCCAGGCCTGTCTGTATGCCCCTGAGTCATCAATGCGCTCAACCGATGCGTTTCTTGATCCTATAACACTTATATAGGCATCAACTCCTGACTTGACACTTTTAAATCTCCAGGTGATGTTATCAGAAGTTGTAGGCTTTCTGAATACCATCTGAGTGTAACTTTGCGAAAATAAATTACCACTTAAAATCAGTAAGAGGATAATTTGAGTTGTCTTTTTCATAATCTGTTTAACTATTTGTGTAAATATGTTTAATCTTTCAACGATACAAAGATAGTACTAAAATACTAATTCACAAATTTTTTCTAAAATTGTTTACTTTTTTACTATTGATTGATTATCAGCACATTTATCTTGTTTTTTTGAGTAAAAACAGCCATTTTTACCTATCTGAGTATAAAATACTAGCCACAAAAAAGGCAAATTTCTTCCTGAATTCCGAAAAACCCACTCAAATCTCAGTTTATCCACACAAAAAATAAACACAAATCTCAATATGTCTTTTTTTTTGCCCATATATTTCGTTTCAGATTGCGCTAAAAACGTCATAAATGCAGTGTTAAATCTGAATTTTAGGTAGAAATACACGATATAAGGAATACATGTAATTCTACCTGTTCTTAAACCAGTAATCGTCTCAAAACAAACATATACAATTGTTTTTCAATGATATAACTTATATTAATAGTTGTATTAAACAATTGAAAAAAACTTGAAATCCCCATAAAAAGGTAAATATACCTATATATATACTATATGGGTATTTACCCCTTACCGCAATGATTCAATAATTAAACAATGCTTAATTATTGTCGTAATATTAAAATTAAATAAGTGGATTATAGTGATAAACAGGCTATTAATCTTTTCCTGCTTCCTGAACATTATATAAAACTTATTATTTATACGCAATTACAAGGACATTACAGGCTGCCAGAGTAGATAAATAGCGTTGGGCAGGCCAAATGCATACTATAATATTAGATCCTGATACCCGGAGGGAATACTATATCAGCTTATAATGATTCAATGATGGCTTTATCCTGATACTGAATCGCTCTGCCAGGTTTAGCGTTGATTACTTTAATACACAATTACAATAAATGCATTATTCTAAGTAATTATATATAAAACCGGAATTTAAAACTGACTCAGGCTAAAATTAAACCTGATCGAATCTATTCAAAATATAAGTGCCTGATTTTCCATAAGTTAGACCTTATTGAAGGCTATTTTACCATTCAGGAGGATATAATATAAAGGCAAGCAATAGATTTATGTATATAAATATCAATCACTTAGCAGACAAATGCAAACTAAGGAGGATTATTTGTCTGAGCTTTGTGAAAAATCTCAACCCTTGTTTAAAATAAAAAACCCTGCCGAAGCAGGGTTTAATGAATAAATATGGCTAAAAACTACTCTTTAACAATCTGTTTACTGATAGTTGTTCCGTCGAAATTAACTATCAGTATGGTATAAATTCCCGGATTAAGGTCTGTTATATTTAATGAGTACAGGTTTTCGATTTCGCTTACCGGCACATTAATGAGCGTACGGCCAAATATATCCATCAATCTTATTTCATTTGCCTGATTGATTCCTGTTCCGCTCAGTGAGATCAGATTTTGTGCAGGATTGGGATATATTGAAATCTCACCTGGTACTTTTTGTTTGTTGTTTACAGCGATGCTATGCGACCATGAGGCGTTATTGTTAAGATCAACCATCCTCAGCTTGTAGAAATACTGTTGATCGCTTTCTCTGTTAAATTCTTGGTCCTGATAGTAATAGTGGTTTACTGCAGAAATATTGCCTTGTCCGTTTATGCGGTCTATCAATTCGAAATTCAAACCGTTATAAGAACGATAGAGTTCAAAGTGGCTGAAGCCCGATTCGTGTGTGCTTTTCCATTGTATTATATTAGTTCCGTCGAGATGAGCACCGGTAAAATCAGACAGATATACCGGCAGAGGTACAGTGAGTGCAGCAAAACTCTTGAAGTAAAGTGAAAATTGTCTTTGAGTGCCACCGGAAACAGGTCCGACAACACCAATTCTGATTTTAAATGAATTTGTTCCGGCCGGGAAGTTCATCTGCCCCATCGCAGCTGCATTGGCCGTATCAATGCTGTTAAACTGGCTGATGCCGCTTTTAAATAACACCCAGCGGCTGTCTTCATAAACTGAGATTGATGAATTGTCTATACCCATCGGGGTACCCGGTAGTGCAATTTTTAACATTTCTCTGTACGAATTGGATGAGCCGCTGCCATCCAGATCTACTATGCTGAGAGACATGCAATTCTGCACCAACAAGTTAGAAGTACCGCTGTTTACAAAATCAACTCTGTATTCGACATAACTGCTATCTGAAGCATTATTGCGACTGGAAGGAAATGTGATAAATGGCTGCCAGGCGACAGAATACCCTGAGGAATTATCCATATTGGTATTATTCACCTGTGCATTCTGAATTCTGGTAACGGTAACAATAGCGTCAATGCCACTGAGCACAGAATTGAAACGATAGACAGAGCCATTTCCTCCGTTTCCGGAAACATTGGTTTTACTGTTAAAATAGTAGATAGGTGGCTGACAGGAATTCTGAGCACTCAGATTTACGAATCCCAGAAATGATAATAAAAAAAGCAAATTGGAAAGTTTCATGTTGTGTATTGTTGTTGTTGTTTTCAAATACAAAAATAAGGTATAAAATACTATGCCAAAAATATTTATGTGAATATTTTAATTTTTATTACTCTGTATTTTAGACACTTACAAATTTTTTATCAAAACCAATAGACGTTTATCAACATTTTGTGTAAAAACACTCACTAAAAACTGTGGCAAGAGCCTAAAATGCTGTATTTCTTCAGATTTTATGACACACAAATCGTCAAACTTTCAAAGCTCTATTAAGTAAATTGAAATTGGCCGGGATTTGAAATTTCCGGAGGTATAAAAGTCGCCCGAACATAACAGACTGTCTACTCAGACATAGATTTAGCTTATGCTAATTTTATTTTATATCAAAATTGAAATGCTTATAAAACAACAAAGATCATTGCTTTTGACAATGATCTTTGTTAAAGACGAAATTTTAGAAACTCTAAAGAATTTGTTTGCTCAGAATGAACTGATTGCAATACAAACTCGCCACGTACGACGTACTTACCGGTTTCAGTTCTATCACATTGTTGGAATTGTCGAGCAACTCTTCAACAAAGTAATTAGAAATAGAATACAGGTGCAGCTTGAAACCGTTGTTCAATGGCATTTCACACACAAATACAGACTTACTTTCTAAAATTTGCATCATAGAATCCCGGTTGAAAAGGGACAATTCTACAGGTGAAATTAGCATAAATCTGTCTTTCGTTTTTTGAACTAGGTACAAATGTATACCTAAAATTCTTAAGATTCAAATAAAATTAAACAAGTTTAACTTATTGAGAAATATTAAAATATTAATGTGAGATTATCGTTTGATTTTTAACAACTTGCATTGATTCAATCACAGAAGCATTAAAGTGATCCTCACTTTGCATATAGGCAACAGTTTTTAACACATGTGCGCCCACTTTCTTCTTTTCTATAGCAGCCGAGAAGCCAAGATTTACCACAACACAACCCGATTCGTTGGCTCTTTTCACCACCTGGTATAGTACCTGACGATATATACTGAACTTTTCGTTGTTGTGTGCTTTATCTATTCCCACAAACATGGCACTGTAGGTATCTCCTGAACGGTAACTAAAAACTACAGCTACTTCTTCCCCTTTTAATTTAACCGATAATATGTCCCAGCTTCTGTAATTAGCTATGCCATAAAACAGTTTATCAGGCAGTTCAAATGTATTGAGTTTATAGTTCCCGTTTTTAACCTGGTGATACATACTGATCCAGTGTTTAATCTGTTTCTCGTCGGGATTGCTGATAATCTCTGTTTCGAAAAGATCTGAGTATCTCAGTATCTGGGTTCTGAAGTGTTTACGGGCATTTTTTGAGAGCGAATCAATGAATTCATCGCGGGTTTTCCAGGCACTGTTTAAAACAATGTTTCTATCCGGCATCTGAGTCTTAAAATAACCGTTTCCAAGCATTAGTTTATCCAGGTCTTCACTGCTATCCTCAAAATCGCGCATCATGATCGATGCGGCTTTGTATTGCTTCATCAGCGCTGACGCTACTTTATACATCTCATTGTAAGCATCTTTGATAAAGAAGCTGTTTGGATCTGTATACAGGTGATTTCCTTCAGTTAGCAGCGATCCCATCATTACAACCAGCGAAGTAAGGAAATAAGGATCCCCTTCTTTTCTGATCTGCTCTATTTTTTCAGAGACAGCCTGGTGCGAAAGCATATCGTCTTTACACAGTGTAGTGGTAAAGAATGTTGCCAGTACTATTTTGTTATTGGATTTTTCGCGAATGAGAAGATAATTGAAATCCCAGTTATTCTCGCGCATTTCGTTGTTCCTGAAAGTCTCTTCAAGGAAGGCAAGTCCGCTGTGGTCAAAACTACCCCTTCCGGCAAACAGTTTATTCCACTCTTCTCTGTCAATTTCATGTATTGAATTAAAGGTTTCGACTTTAAGGAAATTTGAATTCTGAATACTTCTGGCATGATTCCTTTTGATCTTCTGCTCAGATGTTTCCAGTTTGAAAGTTTTGAAAATCTGTTCTCTGGAAAAATTCTGTTCTTCAAGCACTTTGTCAAAGTGATAGGACATTGATTCAACCATGCCTTCAATCTGTTCGAAAGTTTGCAATCTGGTAATTGTGAATCTGACACCGGTATTTTTCATCGGCACAGCCGGGAAAGCTCCCAGGTTGGTGTAATATCCATCGTCCATCATCTTCTTAATCAGCTGATAGCCAATCTTTGGCAAGCTAACACCCACGAAGAACACCGGAGAATTCAGGTCTTTAATCAAAGGCAGGCCCGCCTTTTTTATCATAAGGTTGGCAAACTTGATGTTTTCGTGAAGATCTTCCTGCATGGTAATAATCTCATCTGACAGATGAATGTCTGCAGATGCCAGAGCTGCACCGAGTGCTGCAGGTTGCATAGGCCCTGAGGTTATCATCGGGCCCCCACAGGTTCTGACATTATCGGCCATAAGTCTGGTGGGGAAAACCATCACCGCACCTCCGGTAGCAAATGCCTTGGCAAGACTGATAGCAAGTACCATCTTATTGTGCAGAAGGTGATGCTGAAGCACATATCCTCTGCCGTGTTTACCATAGCAACTCATACCGTGGGCGTCGTCTACATAGAAATGGAATTTCTCGTATTTATTGAGCAACTCATATATCTGTTCAACCGGTGTTCCATCTCCATACATGGAATAAATACCGTCTGCCATATACCATACCTTATCGTATTTCTTACTTAGTTCTATAATTTTTTCCTCGAGCAAATCCAGTCTGTTATGCCTTACCAGTTCGACGGGAATACCTTTGGGTTTGAGCAGCGAAGCAGCAGTCTGAACGGAAGTATGTACCTGATGGTCTAAAATTACAGCGTCGTTATCTGAAACTATTACCGGAATGGTAGCGATATGACCTAAAGTGGTAGTGGGTGCAACTACACAATAAGCGTCAAAAATCTGGTTAAATTTATTTTCCAGTTCACGGTAATGAACTGAAGACAAATAAGCTCTAGAGGCCGAGAACTGAGTTCCATAACCATTAATTGCTTCAATTGCTCCATTTTTCAACCTTTGATCAAATTCAAGTCCAAGGTAACTGCATGAACTAAAGTTAACCAGGTTGCGGTTGCCAATAGAAAGCATATTACCGGTTAAAGCATGGTCGTCTACATTAAGGTGCAGAATACCATTACTTCTCCCATCTGTAATCACATTGTTAACCGTATTTAAAAAATTGTTCATAAAGTATGGATAAATTTTATCTCACAAAGGTCTTTATTATAAAATGAAAAAAAAAGTGTTTTGACTCAAAACATAGTACTTTAATACTAGCAAAAATATTAATTTAACTCAATGGCTTGATTATTTGATATTTATCAAATAATCGCAAGACAAAAAGCCCTAATTTGTTGATAAGTTGCATTTTGTACGATTTACTATACATATCTGAATCTTCAGGAACTTGATAACCGTATTTTTTATGCGTAATGACTTTAATGTCTAAAATTAGTATTTTAATACTAGTATTTAGGGACTATTTTTTAGTTTAATTATTAAATATCAATACTTTAACTCAATTATGAACTTATAATTAATACAATGCAACCTGTTAAATGCCGCAAATGATCATAATTTTCACATGTGAATCTCGGTTTTATTGCGATTAAAAATGAGCAGGGTTTTGCACATTATTTTGCTTTTCCGGACATGCCCATATTTCAGGCTTTTGATTCACTCAGAATCATGTGGACAGTTTTTTTATTTTACCACAGCGAGGTTAGCGGTAAATAATTCAGCCGAGTTTGAAAATGATAAGGACAAAAAATCAAATTTTTTATTTAACTTTGCCTTGTTATTAACAACAAATGTTTGAAAACGAACATATTAAAATTGAAATCATAGACGGAATCATGCACGGAACCTACAAAAAAGGTTTCAAGATTACCCTCGAAGATGCCAAAACCATTGTTAGAGAAAGGACTAAACTCTTAGGAGGTAAAGACCTTAATGCCATTATCTACGACGGAGGCGTTATCAGTATGGATAAGGCTGCCCGTGATTTCCTCTCATCTGATGAGGGAATTCAGGGACTGAAATCTGTTGCCATTATTGAAAACTCTTTCTTTAGCAAAATGCTGATCAATTTTTTCCTAAAATTAACTAATCCCAAGATTTCAGTCAAAGCTTTCGGCAATCAGGAGGAAGCACTGAAATGGCTAAAAACACTACCTTAATATGAGATTGACGCGCTGTTTACTTAAAGAAATTACTGAGAAAACCTCTATTTTTGTAGCTTAAAACTAATCCGAAATTTGTCTGAACCTATTAATTTTGAAATGGATGAGAGATATCTTGCTCTTGAAGATACTCTGCTTTCATATTCCCATGGTGATTTTTCCAAGAAGCTGATTTTATCGGATAAACTTGATACACTCGACAGTATCATGTCCGGTATAAACATGTTAGGTGAAGAGCTGGAAGAAACTACCATCAAAAGGGATTTCTTTAACTCTGCCTTTCATTCTATAACGGATAGTCTTGTTGTAATAGACAATGCCGGAATGATCATAGATTTCAACGAAAGTTTCGTTGTACTTCTCGAATATAAGAAAGAAGAAATCATCGGACAAAATCTCACTAAATTTCTGAAATTCAACAGCTTCAATAAGACCATTCAGGTGCTTAACAAGAATCAGAAGGCAATCGATTTTGAATCTGAGGTAACCAATTCCTCGAATAAAAAAATCATGGTCGAATGTCATGTTTCAGTGATTGACAATAACAAATGTCATTCTCTGGTTAAAATTCACGACCTTACCGACAAAATACAACAGGAGGCCGGTAGGATTGCCACCATTATCAAAACACAGGAAGAGGAGAGAAACCGCGTTGCTTCAGACCTGCACGACAGTATCGGTCAGCAGATTTCTGCACTCAAATTCTATTTTGACTCTATACAGAAACAAAAGGATGAAAAGTTGAGATTGCAGCTGCTCAAGAAAACTGAAGCCCTTATAGACAACGTTTCAGACGAAATAAGGAATATATGTTTCCAGCTTATGCCCCGTTCGGTTGAAAAGTTCGGACTTGGACAATCGATCAAACAACTGGCCGATCTGATTCATTTCTCTACCGGTATCAAATTTGACATCAAACTGGAAGAACAAAACGACAAGCTGAATCCGAATGTTGCCATGTCTGTTTACCGGATTATACAAGAGTTTGTAAACAACTCCATTAAACACGCCAAATGCAAGAATATAGGAATCAACCTGTCTATGAAACCAAAAATTCTGGTTCTGGAAATGACAGATGATGGCATAGGATTTAACAATAATGCATCTCTGAAAAGGGGAAATGGACTGGATAATATCAATCTGAGAGTTAAATACCTGCAGGGGGAAATCGAATTTACTTCAGAAAAAAACAAAGGCGTGCAATTAAATATTTCCATTCCTTTGTAATTTTGTTATATCTTTGCATTTAACAACGTTGGAAAGCTAAAAACAACTTTAAAAACAACTTTAATTACGTGAGAAAAACAGTTAAGATTCTGATAGTAGATGATCATCCAATGGTAAGAGATGGTCTGAAAACCATGCTTGAAATAGGGTGTGAAGACATGAATTTCAAAGTTTGGGATACTGACAACAGCGACGATGCTGTCGAATTCCTTAGAAATGAGAAAATGAAAGTAGCCCTGGTAGACTATCAACTGATAGATCTCGATGGAGCACTGGTAACTACCGCACTTCTGGAAGAAAATCCCAAAATAGCAGTATTAGGTATCAGCAATTACAATGAGATTAACCATATTCAGGATATGATTATGGCCGGTGCCAAAGGCTATACACTTAAGAACATCTCTTCAGATGCCCTGTTTAACGGAATAAAGATTCTGCTAAACGGAGGTACATTCTTTTCTCCTGAAGTGGCTCACCTGCTGGCCAACCAATACTACAAGAAACTCACTCAAAAATCCAATAAGGTTAAAGGTCCAAACTTCTCTACCAGTCCCGACCAAATGGACGGCAACGAACTGGCCGATAAATTATCCAAGAGAGAAATAGAAATATTAACCTGTATCGCCAACGAAATGACCAATGAGGAGATTGCCGAAAAACTCGAATTAAGCAAAAGAACCGTTGACAATCACAGGCAGAATATGCTTAAAAAGCTCAATGCCAAAAACTCTATGGGACTTGTACTGGCTGCCATCAAGATCGGTCTGATCAACGTGTCATCGACTAAAAAAAATAAGACTGCTCAAAGAGAACCTTCCTGAGAATTCTTATCTTTGAAGTGTGAGACTTCTCCCCTTTTTCCTGCTTTTATGCCTTGATATATTTGCTCAGGGTCAGTATCAGGACTTCGGTCAAAACAGCACTCAGAAAAACAAAATCGCCTACAGCCTTATTCAGGATCAGGTTGAAGTCATTTATTTCAGTGATGGAGAAGCCCTTGCCCGCATTGCGCTTGAAAAGGCAATTGAATTCATCCCTGAGTTTGAAAACCGTCTCAACTACAATCTGAGCAACGGCATCAGAATAGTCGTTTATAATCATTTTGACGACTACAAAAAAAGCAATATCAACATTACCGATCCACAATACTACGCAGGCGGTTATTCGAGTCTCAACGAAAACTCTGCAACAGTATATTTTAACGGAAGCCGGATTGATTATCACAAGCAGATCAAGAAAGCTGTTGCTGAAGTTATAATCAATGAATTTATTTTTGGAGGCAATGTCAGAGAACGCATACAGACCGCAGCGTTGCTTACCCTGCCCGACTGGTATTACAAAGGTCTGGTAGCATACCTTTCAGAAAGCTGGAATGTTGAAAATGACAACTTCCTCAAAGATTTCTTCCAGAACAAAAAACAAAAGTACTTCACCTCTTTGAGAGAAGAAGACGAAATTCTCGCCGGCCACAGTATCTGGCGTTATCTTGAAGAAAAACACGGCAAAGGTGCTGTCAGCAACATAGTCTTTCTGACAAGAATAGGAAGAAGCGTAGAAAATGCAGTGATTTACTACACAGGCTTAAATATTAACAGTCTGCTAGACGATTGGCAGGATTTTTATATAGACAAATACAAAAGTGATGAACTGGCCTTCAAGTTTCCCAAAGGTCAGGAAAATGCCCCTGAAAAATTAGCCCGAAAAAGGCATACTCAGTTTAAAATAAGTAAAAACGGAAATAAAATCGCTATTGTAACCAATACACTGGGGCGTTATCAGATAGTGCTGTACGATATACCCGGCAAAACCGTCAAGGTTATAGCACGTGGGGGACATCAGTTGCTCAACAGGGATATCGATTTGAACTACCCTTTAATTGCCTGGAATCCTGTTGACAATACCCTTAGTGTGGTAATTTACAAAAATGAAAAAACAGTTCTCAAGCGCTATAGTATTGATGGTAAACTGCTCGACAACAATGAATTGTCTGTTGTCCCGTTTGTAAAAGGATTTGATTATGCGCCGGACGGTTCCCGCATCATATTTTCGGTTATCAGAAACGGGCAATCAGATCTATTGCTGTACAATGTAAGAAGCAGGCAAAGCGAATATCTTAGCAATGATAAATTCGACAATCTCAGTCCAAAATTCAGCAAAGACGGTAATTCTATTCTCTTTGTCAGCAACAGATATTTCGCAGATGAGACTGAATCTGCCTATTATGCCATATTCAAATACAGTATTGAGTTGAGGCGAACCGAATTCCTTATAGGACATCAGGATGAAAAAATAAATTCTACAGAGCCTATTGCATTATCCGATACATTGATAAGTTACTTAAGCGACAGGAATGGGATAGTCAATAATTTCTTTTACGAAACAAACAGCAGACAATCTCTGCAACTTACCAACTACAAACGCTGCATCATACACAATGATGTGGCTGCAGGTTCTCCGGTTATAGCAGATTTACTCTATTTCAACAACCGCTACAGAATCTATGTAGGCAATATCTCTGAAGACTACCGTAAAGAAGCAATTTATGATGCTGCTGTTACCGCCTACCGAAAACTGCTGAATCTTGATATCGATCCTGTCCGCAAGTCTCCTTATCCTGATAATAAAGACAGCAGTTTAAATAAAAGTCAGGTGACAGACAGTTCTCAGAGAAAAAGGGTATTCATCAGCGGTTATACCGAACGGGATGAAATTGCCAAAACCGATCCAAATTCCAATCATAGGCGCGATCCCTATATTACTCTGGCCAGAAATCACTTCGGAATTACCTATTTCCTGCAACAATTTGATAAATCCATACTCAACTCCTACCTCTTTCCCTCAGGAATAAGCGAGAAAATTTACAATTACCCTCTATTATCCCCCCATTTTCAGACAAGTATCAGCGACGTATTGCGAAACCATGTTATAACGGCCGGTTTCAGATTGCCTATTCGCATTAAAGCATCCGACTATTACATACATTATATCAAT
>CAZRKA010000006.1:0-38862 GCA_964600345.1 uncultured Chitinophaga sp.
GTGGGCAATCGTTTGACTCGGGTGGGAAACCGCGGTGTCAGAGCTGTTGCGGACACAGTTTACCGCACCTATATTGTCGATAGTCTTTCAGATAAACTAACAATATACTCCATTGGGGTCTCAGAACTTGCGCACAATTATCACGGGGTTCCGATTAACGAAGCACCCGGATTCGGATATGAAATTTATGTGAATGGCGTAAAGATTGACTGCCTCAGAGGAAGCTTTTTCTGCGGCAATCTGGATGCACCTCCTGTCTGGCAGTTAGGTACTTTCCGCGATACTGCCACTGTCAGAAAATCGACCGGCTGGGGAGAGGAAACGCTCAACTTTGCCTGCTTCGTCGGAGATACAGTTGAAATCAGATTGTTTACAAGAGATTGTATATTGCTTGGACATTACGCATACGCCTATTTTGACGTTGTCTGCGGTGATACCAGCAAACCGGTTCTTTCTCAAATTGAAGTCAATGATATCATTGCGGCCGATGAACTCAACCTGTATTGCACACCAGGTGCAACTTTATATCTGGAACCACAAACTGATCTATGCCCGATATTTATGGGTAATATATCATGGACTCCTGCTAATCATATAGTCGGCCCGAGTACATACGACTCTGCTATTATCAACGTAAGTGATTCAGCCTGGATTTATGTTTCTGCCGAATTTTCCAATTACTGTATGACAGTTAGTGTAATCGACTCTATTTTTGTCAGAAAACTAAATGCCGACCCTCACGATAATCTCCCTAAGATAGAAAAGAATTTCTGCGACTGCCGGCCTGATACAATTGATTTTTCGGGAATAGATGTCAATACAATCTGGGATGGGGTACCAGTAACTTATACTTTGTCCAACGACCTGCTCATATTCAATCCTTGCGACAAGTTTTATCACGAAGCGTTCTGGAAGAGTCCTTCAACACAGACCACCATTAACAACAGTACCATAGGTGCGACATCGTGGACATCGGGCAATAACCGGGGTGCTATCGGGTATGATACCATTACACCCGGTGGAAGCGTAAGGTTCAATGTTACCACTCAGGCAGGAAAAGACTTCTATATAGGATTGAATGCCAGCCAGTCGAGCCATAACAACGACCTCGACCACTCCGTTCGCTTTAGCGGGACTACCTTAAATGCTTATTACGGCACTTCTAATCAAGCTAGTCTGGGCACTTATTCCGGCACCATAACAGTCGATTTTGTAGTTGCCAGCAACAGAAGGGTGAGAATATACATCAACGGCACCCTGGTGCACACTTATTCAGGTGGACAGCTTTCAAGCAGCAGAGTGTTTGCCGATTATTCAGGTCAAAGCAATCACAATCCGCACATCAACTCAGCTTATGTACTCGGGCCAACAAGAAATATTAAAAATTTCGACCGTTTATTAAATCCGGCGCCTTACGAGCTGTATTTTGATTTCGTAGACCGTTGCGGTATTGCTGTAACCGATACAATATCCTACACTCCCGGCTTTGATGCTTCAGTAAGCGGAGATGTAATTCAATGCGGACTTAGCACCCTGACACTTAATACTACCTCATCGTCGCTGATAGATCAGATCTCATGGTCGAGTATCAATACTTTCGGTAACTTTAATGCACCGGATAATGGTACTCCTCTCAATACTCAGGCATTAAACTACAGCCCGGCACCTAACGACTACAACTTTAAACCAATGCAGGTAGTCATAACTGCCAGGTCAGGTCGATGTACTTCAATAGATACCGCCGAAATAACCGTAAACGAAATCCCGGTAGCAGACGCCGGTCCAGATATTACCACTACCCTCGATACATTTACAATCGGAGGAAGTCCGACAGGTGCCTGCATTACCTGCGGTGGATTCCAGTTAGACTGGACTCAGGGGAATGCATTAAGTGATTCTACTTCGGACAATCCTTATGTGTACAAAAACCAGATAGGTGCCCCGTTCTTTGTCGTGGTGGTGCGCGATCCTGTAAGCGGTTGTTTCAGTTTTGATACTGTTGAAGTTTTCACCTCCCTTTCAGAGAAATCGTCATTCATGGACAATAAATGTCTGTCGAATATCCTTACGGAATTAAACTGGACCATGGTTCCGGAACCTAATATAATCAGTTTTGGAGTAGATTACTCACTCGACAATGGCAGAACTTGGAAGACGATTTCGAAACTTGAAGCAAGTAAAATCTACACACAGACAGCAGTGGCCTATAAGCTTAATATTGAAAAAGTAAATAACCAGTACGCAATTTACCGCTGGTATGCTGTCAATACCGCCGGAGAAAAAATCAAACTTACCATGCTTGATGATTTAAGTTGTCACAGCGGAAATGTTTATACCCTTTTTCCTAATCCTTTTAATAAAGAAATTGAAATTCAGATTGAATCAAATAATGGAGTAAAAAAGCATTACCTGGTTCAGATTGTCAATCAATACGGACAGGTAGTCCACGAGAAATTGATAAGTTTCACTGAGTCTGCAACTTTAAGCAATTTCAAGATCGAAGGACTCGGCGAATTGAACTCAGGGATTTATTTCTTAAACATAAAGAATAACGATCAGCTGCTTTACAAGACACTCATTGTAAAGTCAGAATAAGATATCATAAAACACTAATTATAGCTGCAGCAACCGGGTGCCTTTTTAATTAGAGGTGCCCGGTTCTATTTTTGTACAAACCTCAATACTGTTTTTATTTTCCAAGCCTCTTAAGACCGGCTTTTGCTTTTTGTTCAATGCTGTTGGCGTATTCCTTGTTCGAGGGAAAATCATTTTTTGCCTTTGTAAAATAAGTCCGGGCATTGTCTTTTTCGCCCTTTTTCTCATAGATATAGGCTAACTGAAGTGCCGAATATGCTGCATAGTAGTAAGAGTATTTCTTTCCTTTTTCCATCACATCCTTATACAAAATAACGGCTTGGTCAGCCTCATCGGTTTCGTGAAGTATTCGTGCTTTTCTGTAAGAGAGTTCCAGTTTAAACCTAATGTGGGTTAAGTTTATTTCTTTAATGGTTTTGAGAATCTTCATGGAGCGCTCATAGTACTTTCCGTCAAATAAAAGTCTTGCTTTCATTAAGTCTGATGGCCACGACAAATTCTCAGTTGCTTCGCGTTCAGCCTGTTTATCTTCCTCAATGATTGCAGATCCGTGTTTTCTGCATAAAGAATAGTAAGTCTTAGCGCCGGCTTCGTCATTCTTAATCTGACACAACCATGATAAATTCCTGTAGGCAGACTTAAGGTAGTTTTTGCCTTTATACTTTACCGTAAATATTCTGAAATAATTGTCTGCATCATTGTCGAGTCGTCTCATTTTTGCAAGACCCAGCATAAAATCCATATAATAAAAAGGATATGAATGATGGTGAGGTGGTTTGGCTTTGAGGATTTCAATCATCTCATCATTCATCCCGTTGTAGCCCGCTACAGTAGCACGCATGTAATTCTCCAGCAATCCCGTTTTGTAATGTCTTGTATAAGGTTCTATTGTGTTCCAGGCAGACTGTGAATTTTTATTCAGGTGATGCTGAATCATCGAATAAATAAAGGCTGCTTCCAGACGCAGACAAACATGTTCCTTGTAGGTCTGATCACTTTTGAGATAGGTTTCAATCTCTTCAAGACCGGTTTTCATATCTCCCTGAAATCCGATAAGCTTAGCCAGCCACTGATACTTCGACGGTACAGAACTAAAAGCACATGAAAGCAATCCGTAATTTTTATTGTCGGCGAGAAATGAAGGAAACATCTTGCGGTTCTCCTTGAGGTATTTATAGGCTCCCTGAATATCACTTCCGGCCGAAAAATTTTCGTTAAACTTAAGACGAATCAATCCCCGGTGTATGAACATATCCGATAAAATGTGCCGGTACCAGGCATTATTAAATTCGCATTTCTGAACTTTTCTGATTAGCTCATCCCACGATTTTTCACTTGATTTATATAAATCAGCGTCTTCAGAGATAAAAAGCTTTAGAAAAATTATACTTTCAGTCATCCACGGTAGAGCAATATTATCGGGATTACTTTCTGCTTCGCTTTCAAGTATAGGTGTCGCCTCGTCGAACTTCAATTCATATATCAACTTCTGAGCCTTCAGACAATGTTCGTTCATCACAAACACCGTTTTACCCGCTGCTGCTTCGTTTATACACAGAAAAAACATTACGTAAAAAAAAAGAACATGGCATAACATGTTCTTTTTATATCTCTGCTTTAAAAGCATATGCTTTTATTTAGCCGCTTTCAGTGACCTTACTCTGCGTTTAGGCTTTTCTTCTTCAACCGGCTTTTCGGTGTATATTCCGGTAATTTCATTATCGACAAGTATCCTGCCGCAATGCTCACAATCAATAATTTTGAAATGCTGCTTGATATCACTTTGTCTTTGCGGTGGAATTTTCGCGAAACAACCTCCGCAACTGCCGCGAACGATTGGTGCAACTGCAATTCCGTTTTTCACATTTTTGCGAATTCTGCTGTATGCTTTTGACAAACGGTCGTCAACTTCTTTTTCAACAGAATTTCTCTGTTTCATCAGATCTTTTTCCTCGTCTTCTGTATCGGTCACAATTGTCTTCAGTTCTTTCTGTTTGAATTCAAGATCCTTTCTGCGGCTTTCAATCTGCTCTTCGAGTTGTGCGAGCGACTGATTCTTGGCTTCCATGTGAAACTGAGTCTCTTTTATTCTCTTCTGAGCGGCCAGCACTTCAAGACCGGAAATTTCCAGTTCTTTGTTTAAGGCTTCAAACTCACGGTTGTTTTTTACCGATTCGAGTTGCTTCTTGTATTTCTTTTGTAATTCCTCCGATTGTTTAATATTGGCTTTATAACCTGTGATATCGACTTCGTAGGTTTTAATTTCAGCCTTGATATTGTCTTGTCTGGTTTGAAGACCGACAATTTCGTCCTCAAGGTCGCTAACCTCCATTGGGAGTTCTCCCTTTAAGAGGTTCAGCTGGTCGATCTTAGAATCGATCTGCTGGAGTTCCCAAATCGCTTTCAGTTTTTTTTCTATTGATAAATCTACCATGGTTTACTTATGATAATGTATTGGGTTTGTGGATGTTTCGCAAAAACGGACCGCAAAATTAGGAAATTTTTCTTGAATTACCTCACAAAATAGTTGCAGGGTCGAAATTTCCGATTCGTAGTGGCCTATATCGCAAAACATCAGAGAACCGATTGCATCAAAGAATTCGTGGTACTTGACATCAGCCGTTACAAATGCATCCGCTCCTGCCCTTTTTGCGGCCTGAAGTAAAAAGCTTCCCGAACCCCCGCAAACCGCCACTTTGCTGATTTTATTTTCGTATTTAGTATGTCTTATCACCTGCAGATTCAATTGATTCTTCAACATATTTAGAAATTTCCCTGCTTCCATCGGCTTGTTCAGTTCTCCTATTACACCCGAACCTAGCTCCTGGCTGGTATTCGCCAGAGGTACAATTTCGTATGCCATTTCTTCGTAAGGATGAACCGCACGGGCGGCTTCGATAATAGTCTCAGACATATAAACCGGCGCCAAAACCTCCATCCGCAACTCTTCAACTATTTCTCTTTTCCCTGTTTCTCCGGCAAATGGCTTAGCACCGGCTTCGGGTTTGAAGCTGCCCTTACCGCCGAAAACGAAACTACATTCACTGTAATTGCCTATTCTGCCGGCTCCTGCTTCAAAAACGGCAGTTCTTATTGATTCTGCAGCTGAGGCAGGTGTGTATAACTGTATTTTGACAAACTGACCCTGTTTAGGCTGCAAAATGCGTAAACCGGAGAGCCCAATCAATTGAGCCAGTTTCTGATTGACACCCTTGTTCAGTACGTTGTCGAGATTGGTATGGGCTGCGTATATGGCAATATCGTGTCTGATAGCCTTAATAAGCGTTCTTTCCACATCATTTTTCCCGCTGATTCTCTTTAGTCCTTTAAATATCAATGGGTGATGTGCTATGACAATATCGCATCCCTTTGCAATGGCTTCATCAATAACAGCTTCCGTACTGTCGAGACACAGAAGTGCCGAGCTTACTTCCCTGTCGGGATTACCGGTCTGCAACCCTGCATTGTCGTAGGATTCCTGATATACAGGGGGTGCAACTTTCTCTATAATCTGTATTAAATCTTTTACTTTCATATATACTTCAATTGCCCGGCACAATCCGGGTGAATCACGACAAAAGTATGATTATGTCAGCGATTTTTGAAGCTGCGGTCGCTAAGTGACAACAAAAAACTTAAGAGGTCTGCTTTTTCAGCTTCGGTAAAATTAATCGGACTAAGCATAGTGCTGTCCATATTAACAGGTTTGTTTACAATTTTATAAGGGTCAGAATAGTATTCAATTACCTCCTTCAGGGTTTTAAAACTCCCGTTGTGCATATAGGGCGCAGTTACACCCACATTGCGGAGACCGGGCACTTTAAACTTTCCTAAATCACTGCTATCTCCGCTGATTTTGAACCTGCCGGGATCATTCCATTTCAGTCCATCATAAAGTCCGATATTTCTGAATTCGTCTCCTGTAAAATCCGGTCCGAAATGACAGTCAAAACACTTAGCCCTGTCGCTAAGAAATATTTCCCTTCCCCTTACAGCCGATTCGCTTAAGACATTTGGTCTATCAGACATATAATCGTCGAAAGGTGTGTTGGATGTTTCCAAACTTCTTTCAAAATCTGCTATTGCCAGAGCCAGATTTTTTCGGTCGGGAAGTGCTTTGAAAACAGACTGAAAACAACTGACATAATACGGATCTGCATTCAGCCTTTTAACCACCTCGTCGAAAGCAATATTCATTTCCAAAGGGTCTTCCACCGGAAAATGAACCTGATCCTCCAGATTCTTTGCCCTGCCGTCATAAAACATAATTTCCCGACCTTTGACATTCATGATGGAAGGTGTATTTCTCAATCCAAGTTTTCCGCCTACACCAACGCTCAAAGGAAGGGTATCCGAAAATGCAAACTCGGGCAGATGACATGAAGCGCAGGATAAAGATGAATCCAAAGAAAGAGCCTTCTCGAAAAACAGCAACTTACCCAGTGCAACCGGGTTAGCGGGGATTGTCTTTTCCTCTTTGTTTTTTATTGCAAGTATGCAAATACCCACCAATGGCAGGAGTAAAAGGAAAAATTTCAACCTGATGCTTTTCATCCTCAGCAAAGGTCATTCAAATCTTGCAGAAATCAAATTATTACGCCAAACTGAAGCACTATTTTGAAAACTCAGCCAGCCATCCTGTAAGAGGATGCCACCATCCGGATTTATCTTCACTGAAGAGATAATAGTAGCCGTTGTAGAACTTATATTCGATACATGGTTGCATGCTTATCAATTTACCATCAGTGTCTGCAATCCAAAAGTCGTTTTCCTTTGAATAAACTGCTATACCATCAGTAAAATCATTGATCTTTTTGAATTTGGGTTCAAGTACCCAGACTCCGGCCGAATTAATGATGCCACTCATCAGTGCTGATTGCTGATTTATAATTTCAACTCTGAACATTCCGTCGCCTATGTATTTAATATTTCTGAAAATTTGTTCGGTTAACAAATTACCCAAACTGTCACTCAGGTAAAAAAATTTGCCGTTGCCAAGATTCTTGATTTCGTATACAAATGCATTGTATCTGATGCATTCTGCCATGTCATTGTTCACCAGTCCTACAACATTTCCGGCCCTGGGTTTATATATTCTCAGATATTCAATACTGTCATTAAATACATCCGGATACAGGTATTTTTGCGAAGCCATTATTTTAAGGTCAATAAATTCATTCTTTGCCTTATTTACTCCTGTTTTCACAATGCACTTGTCGTAAGCTTTCACACCTCCATAGTGTCTTAAAGAGACCACTCTTTTACCATTTTTATTCCACACTACCATTCTGTAATTACTCAGTGCTATAATGGTATCACCCTGTGCCCTTAACTCTGAATTAAATCTGCGCTTTTTAAGTAATTCACCCTTGTTGTCGAAAACAAAACTTCCGCTTTTATTTACCATTTTAAAATAACTGTCACCTAATGCAGTTATATCACCTTTAGAGCGAATTTTAGCGAGTTCACTGCCATCTCTCGAAAAAAAATAATAGTGATTTCCTTTTCCAAACACAACAGCGTATTTGTTCTCCGCACCAAAGTCAGTAAAATCCGGTTTAAGCAACCAGTTTCCGTTGTCATCCATCAGTCCCCAGGCGCCGTTGTAGTTAACGGCTACCGAGCCATTTACAAATGTTTTTACCTGTTTGAAATTCAATTCAGAAATCGGTTTACCATTAAGATCAGTAATTATCCAGCCTTTCTTGACTTTTACGGATGTAATACCCTCCGAAATGGCACCGGTTTTGGTTTGCTTTATTCCGGGAGCTTCAATGTTTCCCTTATTGTCGACTATCAGCATCGTATCACCAATTCTGGCCCAGGCGTATGCATCTCCGAACATTCTGGCCTCGGTAAAAATAGCTTCCGAAAGTTCGTTACCGTTTTTTATGACATAGCCATACTTGACATTTCTTGAACGGAGAACAAAATAACGATTATCAGATTGCAAACGACTTATAAAACTGTATTCTGCCGGAATTATCTCACCCTCTTCTGCGTTCAGAACACCGTATTGACCGGCCTTGTTTACTGCTATGAAATTGTTGTGCACACAATTCTCGAGATATGTATATTTCAATACAATTTCTGACGACCATAAAAGATTGCCATTATAGTCGGCAGCGTTCACTGCTTCTGAACAAACATAAACATTTTCTCTTCGGTTGTTTTTTACATCAGGTTTTCCAAATTCAGAAAATCCCATGACTGAATTGAGGTATTTGGGGAAAGTTTTTAATCCCGCCGGTAATTGAAGCTCTACCCCATAAAAAACTGCTTTGTAAAACAGGCGCATAGTCCCATTAAAAGATGGACTGATGTATGAACATATTGTGCTTTCAATTATGCTTAAGTCTGATTTGCGCATCAGTGCGAAATTGCCGTTGCGCCTTACAACCCTGACAACTTTCCACGCTGTATCCGCAAACTGCCGGCTATCCATAAATGCATAATCAGGCCTTATTAAAAACTTACCGCTGCGGTTATTGAGTATGCCATACAGTTCATCAGAATACACAATACCCTTGCCCTGAATAGCCTTAAGGAACATGACAGAGCTACTTGTAGTCACTAAATCAATACTGTCATTTATCGCCGAAACCGAACTAAACATTGCTTTGAACAAGGTGTCATTCTGAAGTCCCAGAAGTCCGTAATACCCTCTGTGCTGAAACCATCTGGCTGTTCTGGAAAAATTCCTGTTCCGCATGCCCTGGAACATATTTCCGGCTGTATTGATAATTTGTTTTTGACCGGCTTTATACCTGCCCATATTTCTGAATAAACCTGAATCAGTAAATTCCTTCTCCGAATTCATTTCATATAATTTACTTGACCCGGGTCTGTATACCAGAATACTGTTGCTGTCTATAGAAATTTCCGAATATGCATCCGTTTTTAGCACCAGCTTGGATTTAGGCAGGTAATAAAGCATTTTGTCGTATACTGTGTAAGCTTCTACCCAATGATCATTATTGATGGCAATTGTCCTATACAAAGGTTGAATCAGGATTTTGCCTTTCAAACTAATCAACCCCCAAAGATTGTTCTTTCTGAAAAACAGATAATTTGGAGAGGCAAAGGATAAACTGTCAATACCGCTGCCCAGCATGCTTGCACTTCCGGAAGAATCGGCGTAAAATTCTCCTGTACTTTTGATGAAAAGAAATTGCGGTGCCGCATACGAAATACATAAATCTGACATAGAAACGATATCATACCTGACGGAACCATCAACGATATTCAGAATGGCAAGATTACCGCCGGTCTGAATGAATACGAGTTTCTGAAATGACGCTTTTAATGAACATTTTTCACATTTATATAAAGTGTCTCCCTCTAGGCTGTAAATGATGGTTTGTTTTGATTTTTTCAGATGCTGAGAATAAATCCACGGAAACAAATTATTGTATTCAATTCCGATATTATCCAGAACCAGCTTCATACTGTCTGACAGCTTAAATATACGTGTTCTTTTTCCGTTGACACCCCTGATATTACCGTTGCTCAGCCTGTCAATCCTCTCATAAACTTCTTTCAAAAGAATTCGGTTTTTCGAGTCAATCAATCCAGACAAACCGCTATTCCACACTATGAACAAGGAATCCATAGACTCAATTTTTGAATACGAGAATCCTGAATGTAAATTGAAGTTGCTGTCTGCAAGCGCCCATTTACCCGAAGCGTCCTGAATGGCATAGTGATCATTTTCAAGCGGGCGATAGTTTCTGAGACCGGGCAGAACAGAAATTCGTCCGGCACGGTGTATGAGAAACAAAGTGTCTTCCACCGCTGCAATTGCCCTCCCGTTCTGATACAAACCGGCTTTGAGAAACCTTGGATTTATAACCCACTTACCGGATGTATCAATATAACCGTAAAGTCCGTTCTGTCGGGAAGGGAATATCTGCTGTGCCCCACTCTGCCATACGTTAAGAAACGCAATACAGAACAAGAAGGCAATCCGCATATTTACAATCTTTGAATTAGCGTTTGCAATTCTTCAGGTGTATCAAGGGAACTTTGCCTGAAACTCAGCTGGACGTCACTGCTTCCTTCTTTTTTTGCAGATTTGTTTCCTGCTGTATATATATTCCCATCTTTACCAGTATGAATAAACCCGGTAATCTCAGGAGAAGGCAATACATAATAATCGTTTTGTTTATATGCCGGCGAAAGCGAAATAACACCCTGGTTATTGCTTAGAATTGCGTACACATGTGTATTGATTTCCTCCTCTGCAATTTTAAACCTGTAGGTTTCTTTTTCGCCCTGATAAGAGTAAAACCGGTCGCAGTTGTAAATACCCATGCGGTTGACTGCAAATAGCGAATAGGTCTTTTGATATTGTTTCTGGGCCTTCAGCATTTTTGCTGTTTCTTCCTCAACTCGCTTTTTTTCGTTTTTGTATTCTTTTAACTTGTTTTTATAAGCTTCAACTGCCTTGGCTTTATCTGAGCCGATAAAAACAGGACGGGCCTGAATGGTCTTGCTTCCGTATTTTATTTCGTATATCTGATTGTCGGCATCCATGCAATTCAGCGCCACGTTAGCGCCCGGAGAAGACATCTCATCGCGCAGCATGAAACGCTCCTTGTCACTAAGATTTCTCTCGGGCTTCCACAGTACGTTTTTATATGACGCAAGTTCAGGGTAGTCTTTATAATCTGCCCCAATATTAAAAACAAAATCTTTTGGATTATGAGCCTCAGGAGCACGAGGGGCAGGTTTGCTCACTTCCATTTCAGTTTCAATATCTATTAATGCTTCAGATACAGCATCGCCTGCACTCAGATTCTTAACCTCAACAGGATTAACTTTTTCAGCAATTGTTATTACTTCTTCTTCAGAAAGTGTTGAATCCCTGTCACCTGTTTTCTCCCATTCGCCTTTCTTTTCATCAAAATACCAGTAATCAAAATCCTTTTCAGTTTTATTACTCACCGTACTTACAGTTATTTCTTTTCCTTCAGCCAGTTTCAGGTTCTTGCCTCCGCAACCTGCTATAATAGAAAACATCCCGTCTGATATAAATGGCGTCACTACTCCCTTGCTGTTCTTCACATTCATCGGAATACCGGATAATATGATTTCAGACTGATTGTAAATCTCTTTGAAGTCGAGGGTTACTTCGCCTTTGACCGGTGAACCGTCTTCATGGACAAATGCATTTTCAGGCACCATGATGACTGTGCCTCGTTTTGTTTTTTTCACCAAACCCTTGCTGTTGCTGAAAACAAAAGAAAGCAGGGCCGGCCCTAGTTTCTTAATGGGTTGATCAATAAATGAGAATGGTTTGACTGCCTGCTGTTGAGTGGAATTCTCAGTTGCAGGATTGCTGACATTACAGGCATATACCAGTGTCAGAAGGGCGGTAAAATAAAGAATGGATTTCATAAGGCGTGTTTTGTTTCTAAACGTTAAAGACTTTGTTTTAGTATTAAACGTCCGGCAATTTTTAAAAGTTACAGTTCAAATAAAAAAAAACAGGCAGGTACTTTTTGTAACCTGCCTGTCGTATTCCGGAATTAAATCCGCTTTTTTATATTGTCAGATGTTCCCGCTATAATTCAACATTATCTGTTGATCAATATCTTTTTTCTGGATACAGTCCCATTGCCTTCCAATTCAAGGATATAAAAGGCCGGTTCCAGTGAAGACAAGTCAACTGTCATTTGATTTCCATCAAAAGCATTCTTATAAATCAATCTGCCATTCATGTCATAAATCTTTACAGAGTAAACAGATGCTTCTTCCACATTAATAGTGAATTTACCGGTCGAGGGATTTGGAAACAAACTGTATTGCATCAATTCTTTTGTTTTGATATTGACCATATCCTCTGAACAGTCAGAAACGGGTGTACTTAAGAAATCTGAAAAATCTGCCATGCCTGCGGCTGTGATATCATCTCTGAAATCATAAATCCTCGCGGCTATAACAAGGGTATCCAAAGTATTCCAGTAATTGTCGCGAAAATCAAGTGAATCAAACAAACCCGGTGAATTTCCACCGCCAATCCTTAAAGCATGTAATTTTGAATAAAGAAAATTATTATTTTTGATAATCGCATTAGGTGGATTGCCCAGTCCGTTTGACAGCGAAACCTGAATAAAATTATCAGCCGAATCAAAAGTATTATTGGAAATATCGACACTTGAAGCCGGATTACTCAGGTATAGTTCGAACATGTTTGATCTGAATTTCCTGAAAGTGTTACAGCGAAAAATTGCTGAATTAGTAGTATGTCCGAGCCTGAATCCTCCCCAACTCTGCCAGTTGTAAAAATTACTACGGGTAATTTTGACATTTGCCGGAGGAAATAATCCCATCTGGTTGATTACCTGTGAGCCATCCATTTCGAATGTGGCGTTACCGCCGCTCATATAGGCGACATATCCAGAACCCATGGCATTTTTATCGCTCTCAAAAATGCTGTTGACCACCTTTACCTTGTGTGCAACATTAGAACTGTACATGGCATAGATTGTATAATAATGATTCAGGAACCGGCAATTCATTATCAGTAAAGAGATGTCCTTGAGATTAATGGTCTGGTTACCACCTGATGAATTGCCTTTAAAGAAGCAATAATTAAAGTGCGAACCGCTATTTGTACTGAAATTATAAGAACTGGCCTTATTGCTGAATTCGAAGTTCAGCTTGTCAATGATTATGACCGAATCATTGGTGCCGTCAGCATTTAATTCTCCGTCTACAATCAGTTTAAAAGAACCTGAATTAAGTATTGTGGTACCCGGAAGTATATCTACAGTAACACCGGTGTTAATAATGGTGTTCTGACCGATGATATAGGGACTTCCGGCAGCATCCCATACCTGATTGCTGCTGATAACGGCAGGCACATTGGTTTGTGCATATATTGCCGATGTCAGCAAAAATGCAATTAGCAATGTCAATTTGTTTTTGTTTAACTTTGTCATATGTAAGTGTTTTTGATTGAACTAATGACGAGAGGCCTGCACAGGTGTTGCAAAAATATTTTTTATTTTTTTTATGCAACATTTCATCATCCCACTCGTCAAGCAATCATATTAAACTGCCATTTCATTATTTCAAAAAAAGCAAAGCTAAATTAAATCACAGACAAGTCTAGAACCGGTGAATGAAATTTCAGAAGAAATCATCAAAGGCTGCGCTAAAAAAGATAAAAAGTGTCAGAAAATAATATATGAGAAGTATTATAAAAGCATGTACGCCATCTGCCTGAGATATACCGGTAACAGCGACGAGGCCAAAGACCTTTTGCACGATGGTTTTATCAAACTTTTCGACCGCATCTCAGGTTTTCGCGAATTTCCGAGATTTGAAGCCTGGATGCATAGATTATTCACCAATCACTGTATAGACTATGTCCGCTCGGCTTATAAACGCTATATGATATACCACAATGACGATCATTTACACACAATTCCGGAAGCAGAAAAAGTCGAGGAAACAGAAATGATATTTACCTGGAGCAGCGATGAAATTATTGCCGCCCTGAGCCAATTGCGTCCCGATCACCGCAGCATTATTAATATGTATGCCATAGAAGGATTCAGCCATCAGGAAATTGCGCAAAAGTTAGGTATTGAATACTCAAGCTCGAGGTCTAAGCTTTTGAGAGCCAGGCAATCACTTAAGCAGATCCTTCAGGCCAAAAAGAAGAACGGATAATGTTAAAAGGAAACGAAATATATATCGCAAAAACCCTTAAAAATGCAGAGGCAGATGCCGACGGTATCGCATGGGAAGATTTTGAACGTTTCAGAGAAAAGAAAAAAAGAAAACGTATCATCTGGATAGGATTTGCGGCAGTGCTGCTAATCGGAATTATTTTGAGCTGCCTGAGTTTTGATCAGGGTATAAAAGACAACCTCAATGCAAATAAGAGTAATGCCGGAAGTAATACTCTTTCGGGGGCAGTATCTTCGAATTCAGAATCTGAAATACCTGTATCGGCTGACAAAGGCAATCAATATCCTGAAACCAACAAGGGTATTTTAAGTTCTAATTCCTCTGATGTAAAACATCAGGTTTTAAAAAGTTCCACAAAATCCGGTGAACCTGAAACAAAACCGGTAATAAAATCTGCTCCTTTTACAGTGCAAATCAACCCTGCTCCGGAAATTAATTCAATAGGAATCGAAGACTTCTTTGAGAGGCACAGCAAACTCTCCGAAATTAAAATCAATCTTAAATCCGATCAGGGAATTTTTCCCGGATACAATGATCTGGATGCAGCTTCATTCCCTCGCCAAAGTGCCAATAGTTTTAAATTTATCAGAATTCAGACTGCAGCGATGCTTAATTACGGCAGCTTATTGATAAGTCCAGTTGCAAAAGACTTTATTCACAAGGATTACGGTACAATCAGAAACAATTCAGAGTCTCCGAAATCAGCGTGGAATTTCAGAATATCTGCAGGGCGCGAGTTCAGAAATTTTGATTTTGATTTCGGCTTAGGCATTCAGGCATTAAGCATTGGAGGCAACTACGATTTTATTTATTCGGAAAAACCAATTACAGACCTTGGCGGCAGGATTATTTCGTATGATCAGAGTACTCCGGTCAACGTAAAATTTCAGTCCACACAGAGATATACTTTTATGGAATTTCCGCTTTCCTTCAACTGGTATCCGCACAGGCTATACAAAAACACAGGCCTGCATATTGCCTTGATCCCTATGCTGCTGAGAAAAATCGGAGGAGAAGTTCCCAATGCACTTTATCTCGACCGGACCGATGCATTAAACAACGTCAATTACAGGGCCTGGTCGTCGGGGATTGAACTGGGATTAAAACAACAAATCAGGGTTGCAGGTGGACTTAGTCTGGAATTGATGCCATTCTATCGAAACGGCAGCGGGCTTAAACACAGTAAAAATTTCTACAAAAGTCAATACAGGTTCTTAGGTTTGCAATGCAGTTTAAAATGGAATATCAGAGAATAATAAAAATTGTAATTCTGGCGCTGACTATAGCAGGTCAGCGAATTGCCTTTTCTCAGATTTCATTCATTGCAATAGACGGGCAGCCTAAAAACGGTGCATCTTATGCTTACACGGATTCGGGCGGGAATATTATTTCTGTTCACAACAAACAATTACTGGGCTTCAGAAATATGAGCTCGGAGATCAGAATATGGAATGGATTATTTGGCACCTCATATCCTTTGTTTTCTTCATCACAATTTATTGCGGGCGATAAGAACCGCATGTCTGTTTGCAAACACAATGGCTCAATTTATTTTGGAGGCAGTTTTGTAAACAGCGACAGCAGCATGGCAGGAGTGATGAGATGGAACGGACAGAGCTGGGAATGTCCTGCAGGCGGCATCTACTCCAATTATCTTATACATCCGGAGATTTCTGTTAATCACATGATATCTTTTGAAGGAAAATTGTATGCAGGCGGACAATTTAACCGCGCAGATAAACGGGATGTCAGGAATCTGGTTTACCTCGAAAATGACAGCTGGAAAACCGTCAGCAATGTCTCTCAAAGAATCAATCATTTTCTTGTTTTAAGAGATACCTTGTACGTGGCCGGAAACTTTACTGAAATAGATGGTATAGCTGCAAATGGTCTCGCGGCCTGTTATAAAGGAAATTGGTTTGCAGTAAATACGCCCGGCATACAGGAAGTTCTCGGGCTGGCCGTCAGCAATGGAAAATTGCTAATTATAAATTCAGGGGCGAGCTACATCAGACAAAGCGGCAACTGGCAGCAGCTTAACAATCTGAAATGCAAAAAATTTAATTCATCCTGCGAATACCGTAACGAATTGTATTTAAGCGGTGTATTTATAGATGCTCAGAATTCAGAGACAGTGCTGGTAAGGTTGAGCGGAACAGGCTGGGAAAATATCATACCTGTTTCTGCAATTCAAGCTCCGGGCAGTAATAATTTTTATATCAATTCGAATGGGAATGCCCTCTACTTCAGCGGCAGCATGAGTGCACTATTTGGCAAACCCTGTCAAAACATGGTACAGCTTTACCCTAAACACACCATACTCAGCGGGGTGGTATTCGAAGATTTAAACAGCAATTGCAACATGGATGCCGGCGAACTACCTGTTCCTAACTGCTTGATATCCGTAAACAACGGTTCATATTATTTCAGCACAGACGAAAAGGGAAAGTACAGCATAGCTCTCAAATCTTCGGAAACTGCAGATATCAGTATTTTCCCACCCGGCGGACTGATTTCACAATGTCATAACGACCCTGTTCAGATTATTTGCGGATCAAAAGACAGTTCGGCAGAACTAAATTTCGGACTCAGTCAGAATCCTCTGCCTCCGGAAAATGAGTTGCTGCTGGTTTCGCCCGGAGCCTATAAAGCGAGACATGGTTACAGAAATTATTATAAAATTAAATACACAGATCCGGCAGGACGATATCCTGCTGATATCTACCTTACCTATCCGGAAGGACTGAGCGAATTTCAAAGTCATCCTGAACCACAATCAGGTAATAGTAAAACCGTACGCTGGACTGTTTACAAGGATCAGGAAATCAATTTCAGTTTTGTCGTTTCCCCATCTGAATTTAAATCAGGCGACAGTATCCGATTAAATGTGAATTCTCAATCATCCATTAATCCTGAAATAAAATCGAATACCGGACTTGAGCAGATAATAGTATCTGCATTCGATCCTAATGACAAGCAGTGCAATGCATATCAATTGAGAACCGACGAACGGGAGTTGCTGTATCAGATCAGGTTCCAGAATCTGGGCAGCGATTCTGCTGTCGAAATTCATGTTGTTGATACCATCAGCCGTTCATTGCCCATGCAATATATTCAGATGCTGGCTTATTCACATCCGGATAAAAAAAACGTAAGTTTCAGCATACGCGATCATGCCATTATCTGGCGTTTCAGCAATATCTTTCTTCCTCCGCTTTCAATTGCAGGCGAAGAAGCCAGCTCCGGATTTATTCAGTTCAGGGCGGGATTGCAAAACACCTTGCAATTAGGAGACAGTATTACTAACAGAGCTGATATCTATTTCGACTTTCAGGATGCTGTGAGGACAAACCTGGTTTTAAGTACGGTCACAGAACAGGCATCTCCCAAACCTGCCCTAAAACCGGGTATGAACTTATACCCTAATCCGGCCGATGATTTTTTTACCATAAGTTTCTCGCCACATCTGATTGAGGGAATCAGTATTTACACGCTGAGCGGTCAAATAATTTTCGACAAAACATTTAATCAGACAATATCAGAATACAGGATAAATTGTGAAGGATTAAGCCCGGGCATTTATATCGTCAGAATCAAACACCCGCTTGGATTCAGCAGCAGCAAACTGGTAATTACCAAGTAGTATGAATTTTATGGCAGGGTGAAATGTATATGCTGTAATAAGCATTTGTTTCATGTTCTATCTTACTGATATCAGGCTGTTTAAAAGTGCTTCACTGAAGTCTTGCTTTAATTATTTCAAATCTTATTATCTTCGCAGTCCTGATGAAGATATCCTTAAACTGGCTTAAAACCCTAATACCACTTGAACAATCTCCCGAAGAAATTGAAGCCTTGCTGACTGCTACCGGGCTTGAAGTTGAACATTTCGAACAAGTCGATTCTGTTAAAGGAGGTTTGCGCGGTTTGATAGTCGGTGAAGTCAAAACATGTGTCAGGCATCCGAATGCTGACAAGCTCAGTTTATGCAAGGTTGATACCGGCAGTTCTATGCTGTCAATTGTTTGCGGCGCGCCTAACGTGGCCGAGGGTTTAAAAGTAATAGTTGCTCCGGTCGGCACTACCGTATATCCTTTAAAAGGCGAAGAATTCGTCATACAGAAATCGAAGATCAGAGGCGAATATAGCGAAGGAATGTTGTGTGCTGAAGATGAAATCGGACTAGGTACAAGTCATGCGGGTCTGATGATACTGGATCCTGATGCTCCGCTTGGAAAACCATTGTCTGAACTGTTGAAAATAGAATCGGATGTTTTGTTCGAGATCGGATTAACCGCCAACAGAGGAGATGCTGCATCTCATGCAGGAGTTGCGCGCGAACTGGCCACTGTTCTCAATCTGCCTTTCCATATTCCTGAAACATCAATTCAGGCAGCCAAACCGGATAAACAGATAAAAATTGAAATTGAGGATTCTGAAGCTTGTCCGAGATACTGCGGTCTGATATTGAAAGGGGTTCAGGTAAAAGACAGCCCTGACTGGCTTAAAAACCGCCTTCTGACTATAGGTTTAAGACCAATAAACAATGTGGTAGACATCACTAATTTTGTCATGCACGAACTTGGACAGCCATTGCACGCCTTCGACCTCGACAAGATAAAGGGCAATACCATTAAAGTAAGAAAGGCATTAAACAGCGAAAAATTCACCACGCTGGATGGCGTCAGCAGGGACTTGAAAGGCAACGAACTGATGATATGCCATGAAAGCGAGGCAATGTGTATGGCAGGTATTTACGGTGGTATTGACAGCGGTGTCGGAGCTGAGACTGTCAATATTTTTATAGAATCAGCGTATTTCTCGCCCGATCAGGTCAGAAAGGCGGCTAAACAACACGGATTAAATACCGATTCAAGTTTTAGATTTGAAAGAGGAACAGATCCTGATATGTGTATTCCGGCTTTGAAAAAAGCAGCAGCTTTAGTTTGTGAATATGCCGGAGCTGAAATTGCTTCTGAAATTTACGATTATTACCCAACTCCACTTTTGCCTTTCAGCGTAAATCTGCGCAGCGCCATGATAGAAAAACTAACCGGTATAAGTATACCCGATGCAAACATAAGACAGATACTTACCGGACTTGGAATAAAAATAGTCAGTGAATCAGAGGGGAATTACAAACTTGAAGTGCCAAGATTCAAAAGCGATGTTTCCAGAGAAACGGATGTTATCGAAGAACTTATAAGAATTTACGGATTCGACCATATTCCGCTGCATAAGCACATGAACATTTCCCTGAATTTCAAAACAGGGAATTCGCTCAGGAAAACTGAACAGAAAATCAGCAGTATTTTATTTGCAAACGGATTTGCGGAAATCATGAATAATTCTCTTTCATCTGATAAATACTATGATGACAAAACTTTACTCGTGTATTTAAGCAATCCACTTAGTGCCGAAATGAATGTTATGCGCGCATCGCTCCTTCACCCTGCACTCGAGGCCATTGCTTATAACAAAAACCGCAAACAGAATAATACACGTTTCTTTGAATTCGGTAAAATATACGCCCTTAAGGAAAACGGATTCAAAGAACAGGAACAGCTTCTGATTATTGTATCGGGAAATAAAACTGATGAAAGCTGGGAAGAAAAATCTGTTGCGGTAGACCACTATTACCTGAAATCAATAGTCTTAAAAATACTGGATACGTTTGGTGCCGGACAAACTGCCTTTGAAACAATTGAAGCAGACAGCACAACACTCCAAAAATTCGGAATAAAAGACAAAGTATACTACACACTGTTAGACTGGACAAAACTCAGCAAACGAAAAAAGGAATTTTCACTTCAGCCAATACCTCTGTTTCCGGTTGTAAGAAGAGACCTAAGTCTTGTAGTCGACAAGTCTGTTAAATACGAACAGGTAAAAGAAATAATAAAAAAGAAAGGCGGTAAGAAAATTGTAGACAGCAATGTATTTGATGTTTACGAAGGAAAACCGCTCGAGTCTAATCAGAAATCGCTCAGTATAAGCATAGAATTATATGATGAAGAAAAGACTATGAGCGATGCAGACATTGACCCGGTCATCAGCACACTTATTTCAAGCTTTGAAAACGAATTAAACGCCATCATCCGAAAATAATGGAAAATCTGCTTAAAAGACTTCAGGAAATTAAAACACAGGTGCTGCAGTTAAAAACTGAGAACAGCGAACGTGCCATTGTCATCAGCAAAAAAGACAAGGAACTTTTGAGGTTGCGTCAGCTGATCGATATTCAGAACAGTACTATTAAGCAGCTTGAACAGAAACTAAAAATAAAGCGGATTGCCGATGGTGTATCAGAAGATGCCGGTAGTGAAGAAAGCAGTAATAATCGCGATCTGAAATTCAAGATCAATGAAATGATTCGCGAAGTTGATAAAATAATCAGTTTAATTCACCGCTGAAATGGAAGGATTCTCAGAACACAGTAAACTTTGGGTATATCAGAGCGACAGGGTTCTTAAGGAGCAGGAAATAGAAATTGCAGAAAATGCCCTGGCTGATTTTTGTCTGCAATGGACCGCTCATAACAATCAGCTTAAAGCAACTTATAAGATTTTATATAAGCGTTTTATTGTCCTTGTAGTTGACGAAACGCATAATGACGCCAGCGGTTGCAGCATAGACAAAAGCGTCGCTTTTCTGAAATCGCTTGAACAAAGACTCAATATCTCACTTTTCAACAGAATGCAAATGGCCTATATTAAATCTGATGAAGTGATTGTAATTGATTACAATGAAATAGCGGAGGCATATAAATCAGGCCATATAAACGAATCCACACTTTTCTTCAATACAGGAATAGACCGTTTGAAAAAACTTGAGACTGAATTGCTGATTCCCTTAAAACAGCACTGGCTATACAGCAGATTGCCAATCCGTCATTAAGTTGTAATAAGAAACTGAATTATACGCTATGAAAGCGATTAAGGCTTAAACGGTTTTTTACCTCTGTATTTATTCTGCCCTGTATTTTTACTATTTCTGTTTCCGGGTCTTCCTTTTCCTTCGCCTGAAAAATTACCTTTATTTCTGACACCGGGCTGATAAGCCGGACCTTCACCCAAAGATTCAGGCAATGCAATCTTGTCTACCTCATACCCTATCATTTTTTCGATATTGGCAAATTTATGCTGATTAATATCGCTGATAAAAGTAATCGCAATTCCCTTTGCTTCGGCTCTGGCGGTTCTCCCGATTCTGTGAATATAATCTTCCGGATCGTGTGGTATATCGTAATTCAGAACCATACTGATATCTTCAATATCTATGCCTCTTGATAGTATATCGGTGGCCACCAGCACCTGAAGCTGTTTGTTTCTGAATGCCCTCAGTGCTTCTTCCCTTTCTGTCTGATCCAGATCGCTGTGAATGGCTGCAACCTTGAAGCGGGCTCTGAGCAGGTCGCGTTCAAGATCTTTCACTTTTTGTTTGGTTGATGCAAAAACAATGACACTGCTGTGTTCCTTATTTCTCAATATTTCTGTAATCAGTTTGTTCTTCTGAGTTTCGTATACCAGGTAAGCTTGCTGTGTAACGCCTTCAGCCGGTTTCGAAACAGCGAGACTGATTTCTTTGGGATCTTTAAGCAATTTTCGCGCGAGCGATCTGATTTTTTCGGGCATGGTAGCCGAAAACATAAGTGTTTGACGCTTAACAGGTAGATAAGTCGTTATTTTCAGAATATCGTCTACAAATCCCATATCCAGCATACGGTCGGCTTCGTCGAGTACCAGAAATTTGAGGTCGGCGAATTTGACATAACCCATATTCAGATGGGCCATTAATCTGCCGGGTGTTGCAATAATGATGTTTGCCCCTTCTACCAGAGCTTTCTTCTCGCGCGCAAAAACCTGTCCGTCACTACCACCGTATATTGCCAGGTGACTAACCCCTGTAAAATATGAAAAACCTTCAAGGGCCTGATCAATCTGCAAAGCAAGTTCGCGTGTCGGTACTATTATAAGTGCAAATGTTGTTTCGGTTGATTCGCGCGATAATATGTCGACTATCGGCAACACGAATGCGGCAGTTTTACCTGTTCCTGTCTGCGCACAGGCTATCAAATCATTTCCGGCTTTTATAAGCGGTATCGCCTGTTCCTGTATGGGGGTCGGATTTTCGAATCCTATTGAATCGAGACTGTCCTGAAGTTTATGATCGAAATTGAAATCTTTAAAGGTCAAATTATGAGCTGTGCTGTTACAATGCGAAATTAGGTCAATTCAGCGAGAAATTTGCGTTAATCGGATAAAGGCTACTATGAATTAAGCATTTCCGGAAATATTGCATTTGATGAAAACCTGAATTACTTTTCAAGCATCTGTTTAATCTGCTGCAAAATCGGATTCCAGCCATCGCCTCCATTATAAACATCGCTATATCTGTTTTCACCGTCTGCCGCCGTTTCAAAGCCGTCCTGGGTAACAGTAAGCCTGCAGCCGGCTCCGGTTTTTTCGATTTCGTATATTACCCTAAGGTGATTTTCAGGGGTGACAGGGTAAGAGGCATTCGGGTCAATAACAGAATAAGTGAGCATTTTGGGCGGATCAATACTTAATACATATCCCTGCACAAAAACCATGGGATTACCTTCATAATTACCTTCCCATAACAGAGCTGACCCGGGTTTCCAATCGCTTATAGCTTTGCAACCGTACATATACACCTCGGTAAACTCGGGTTTAACGAGCGCTTCCCACACCCTTTCCGGGCTTGCATTAATACCTATGAAAGAGACTACCTTTAATTTTTCCATTTACGAAGTATTTAATTTGGTTTTCAGGCAAATATAAAGAAGCAGTTCCTCTAATTAATCTCTATTTGGAAATTTCTGTTCATTTCCAACCTGAAATAAATTTTAATTATCCGTTTTTTGGTGAGAAATTGCAGCCTCAAATTTATAAATCCATTATGCAAATTGAAAAAAACAAGGTCGTATCTCTGACATATACCCTGACGCTTCAGAACGGAGAAGTTGTAGACACTGCAACAGAAGAAACCCCGTTTGTATTTATACATGGCATTGGCCAGACCCTGCCACATTTTGACAAAAATCTCGACAGTCTGAAAGCAGGAGACAATTTCGAATTCATGATTACTGCGGAAAACGCATATGGCGTTTCGAATCAGGAGTACGTGGTTAGCATACCGCGTGATGTTTTTTCGGGACCAAATGTTCCGGCCGACATTTTACAGATTGGCAGGATGGTTCCTATGCAAGACCAGAACGGACATCCGATGAACGGCATGATACTCAGTTTTAACGATCAGACGGTTGAAATAGATTTCAATCATCCTCTGGCCGACGAAGACCTGAATTTTAAAGGCAGCATCATCTCTGTGCGCGAAGCATCCCCCGAAGAAATTTCTCATGGTCATGTGCATGGCGAAGGTGGTCACCACCACTAATAAGTAGGGTATTGAGAAACAGAGAGTATCATAAACGATATCATTTTCTCTCACTCATTTGTCACTCTTCACACTATTAATACTAAATGTGAATAATCATTTTTTGGGTGATTAAGACAGATATATTCACATGCTCAATTAAGATTTTGTATATCGGCAAGCAAGTTTGGTAAAACCTTACGGATAATTCGTAAAACCAATATTTAAATTTTCCACTTTTATCCAAAATAAAAATACTTTTCTCAATATGAGAGAAACACAGGATTTGTACAAGTTATAAACATCTAATTTTAAACTGCTTAATAAAAAGGACAAATATTTGTTTTATGGCAGACATGAATAAATTCGACTTAACCTACATTATCGACGACGATGAAATCACAATTTACCTGGCAGAACGGGTGATAAACAAGGTAGAGCTTAGCAAAGGCCTCGAAAAATTCACCAACGGCATGAATGCAATCAACCGATTAAGGTTTGCACTGGATGTAAATGAAAACATCCCCGACCTTATCTTATTCGATTTGAACATGCCGCAAACTTCCGGCTGGGAATTCATTGAGGAGTTTTCGAAACTCCCTGTTTCCAGACAAATCCCTACCTTTATTTTCACATCGTCGATTACACCGCGTGAAATCGAAAAATCAAAAGAATATCCCGCCATCAACGGGATTATCCTCAAACCACTTTGTCTGCAGAAAATTAATAAAATGCTCAGAATTATGGATGTGGATGTTATTGAACCGAATGAAAAAGTGTTTGTGCCACGAGTTCACTCTTCGTATTACCTGAACACCGGCACGGGCATATGAATCAATACAACGCACACCTTCAATGAAGGATGAACGAAAAGCCCTTTCAAATTTTGAAAGGGTTTTTTGTTTTTATGCGGTATGTTTTTGAAAGGCTTCACGGCATCCCAAGCAGAGACTCAATCTCCGACACCTTTCGGCCCTCCTCTTTTTTCACCCTCCGAAGCTTCAGCGAAGGAGGGTCTCCTCCTCTCCATGAAGCAGAGCCTCCTTCGTCGGCACGCATTCATGGCAAGCCTACTCTTCTACTCTCCTCCTCCTCTATCCTCTCCTCCCCGTGTCAGAGTCTCCTTCGTCGCACGCCACAGGGCAAGCTATCTTCTACTCCTCTACTCTTCTCCTCTTCTCCTCTTCTACTCTCCTCCTCCTCTTTCACCCTCCGTAGCCTCAGCGAAGGAGGGTCTCCTCTTCAATTAGATTTAAAATAATCCATTTTGACTTATGTTTGTGTTTAAAATATGCATACCGGAAAGAAATTCTCATTTATTGAAGTCATCATGTGGACCCGTAAGGATATTTATACGCTTTTATTTATCTCGGCTATCCCCACATTTTGTTTTGAAGTACTCCACTGGAAATGGCTGTCAATCCCATGGCTTCCGATTGCACTATTAGGTACAGCCGTTGCTTTTGTTGTCGGATTTAAAAACAATGCCTCTTATGAACGCGTTTGGGAAGCCCGTAAATCCTGGGGTTCTATTGTCAATTCAAGCAGAAGCTGGGGAGTGACGATACGCGATTTTATAAGCAACAAACACAATACCCATCCGCTTTCAAACGACGAACTCGACAGAATAAGATTCAGTTTTATAATGAGACATTTTGCCTGGCTGACTGCCCTTAGATTCCAACTGAGGGAAGCCCGTGTCTGGGAAGCAATATATAAACCGCATAATCAGGAATACAAGAACAAATGGTTTACTGTAGAAGAACAGAACAGTAAAATGGAAGATGAACTTAAAAAGTATCTGGAACCCGACGAACTCGAAATCGTTTTGTCGAAAAGCAATAAAGCAGCCCATATCCTCTCAATTCAATCGGCAAAACTGAAGGAACTTCTCGATATAGGCTTGATTGAAGATTTCAGACACATGGAACTGGAAAAATTGATCATTGAATTTTACAATCAGCAAGGTGCCTGCGAAAGAATAAAGAATTTTCCCTATCCCCGGCAATACGCCACACTGAATCTGTACTTCATTAAAATATTTGTCTTCTTAATTCCGCTGGGCATGCTGCAGGAATTTGGCAAATTGGGCGGAAATATGATCTGGCTGTCTATACCCTTCAGCGCGCTTTCTGCATGGATATTTACCACACTCGAAAAAATAGGTGAATCGACTGAAAGCCCTTTTGAAGGAAGCGCCAATGATGTGCCGATTACCGCTATAAGCCGTAATATTGAAATTGATTTGCGCGAAATGTATAACAACACTGAAATTCCAGAACCTAAAAAACCACAAAACAATATTCTCGTATGAGTCCGCTCGAAAATGTTTTTATCAATAACGAAAAATGGGTCAGTGAGAAACTGTCCATCAATCCCGACTATTTTAAAAACCTCGCCAAAGGTCAGTCGCCCGAAATTCTATACATCGGTTGTTCCGACAGCAGAGTGACGGCCGAAGATCTGATGGGTGTGCAACCCGGTGAGGTTTTTATTCACAGAAATATTGCCAACCTGGTCAACAACATCGATCTTAACGTGATGTCGGTAATCAATTATGCCATAAGACATCTGGAAGTTAAACATGTGGTTGTTTGCGGACACTATAACTGCGGAGGCGTGAAGGCGGCCATGCAGGCCAAAGATTTAGGCATACTCAATCCCTGGTTGAGAAATATTCGCGATGTTTATCGCTTGCACAAAACCGAATTGAACGCAATTGAAGATGAAGATTCAAGATATAACCGTCTGGTAGAATTGAATGTTCAGGAACAATGTGTTAATCTGATTAAGACTGCCGCAGTTCAACAGGCTCACAAAGAACGCGGTTTAACTGTTCACGGATGGGTGTTTAACATACACAACGGGCAGCTGATAGACCTTAAAATTGACTTCCCTTCCATACTGAAAGAAATCATTTCAATCTATAAACTGGATTGAGATCCTGATTTATTGTTTCCGTTCCGAAACCGTTTACTTTTTAAAAAGCCTGTCGAGATAAAAAGTGCCAAATGGCAAAAGCGACAGTAAAAATGCGTAGACGGCACCCTTAAAACTGAGCAGTTTGTTGCTGAGTAAAACGGCAATGCTGATCATAAACAAAACAAACAGTAACCCGTGTATCATGCCGCATACCTTAACTGCCATAGGCATCGCAAACGCATATTTCATAGGCATGGCGATAAAAAGCAATACGAGATAACTGTATCCTTCAATCTTTCCAGTCAGCATAAAATTCCTAATTTGATTATCCATTTTTTTGTGCCGCGAATATACCTATAAACCTGATATGCTTTTGCGAAATTCTACCTGTTTTTAAGCCTCACTTTCAAAGTCATTTCAGTGTTGATATTATGCCCCGCCACTCTTGCAGGCAACCATAATCTTGAACTTTTCCTGAGTGTGTTTGCCACTTCAAGATCAAAATCTGAACGCTGTCCGCCTTCAGATCTTATAATTTTCACATCCCCGTTTTTTTCCACCGTAAATTTAATTTCAGTTAAAATCCCGGTTTTCAATTTCATGAAATAAGCACATACAAACAGATGCTCTCTCATAAAGGATTCGAATGCGCTGTTTCCACCCTTAAAGACCGGATTGATCATTATTATAGGAATGTATTCGCTTTTTTCAGGGCCGGTCATTATCAAAAATGCGGTATCTCCCCTTCGCTTTCGAACTGCAATTAAACTGTCGATATAATTTTTTTCAGCTTTTTCGTCGTCAATCCGCTTTTTTTCATCCTGAACTTTCTGATGTTCCCTGGCGATACTGTCTATAGGTGTATCTATGATCAGGTCAAAAAGAAGTGCATTGAGAAACTTATCCCTTTTTGTTTCGGATTTAATTTTTCCTCCGCAGTTACCTTTGTCCTGCCTGATAAATGCACACGAATAAGTTAAAATAATAATTAAAACCGCCAAAAGAGAAAATTTGAAATATTTCATTTCCGGTCTTTGTGTGTACTCAGACTTTTCTGGCTTTCAAAAAATCAAAAAGCGTCAGCACCTGTTGTTTGTATTCCGAATTGCCACAAGACATTTCGAGGTTTTCAAGCGCAAATGACTCAAACTCCGATTTAAGCTTTATCAGATAAATATCACTTCCGGCTTCTTTGAATAATGTCCTTACCCTATTTACTTTCATTGCGGGATCCATTACTCTTTCTCCATACCAAGTAAGCAGCTCTTCACGGCCCTCATTATACAGGTTTTTAAGGGCATGTAAAAATAGTATTGTTCTTTTGTTCTCAAGTATGTCGCCTCCCTCACGCTTTCCTGTTTCAGGTTCGGTACCGAAAGCATCCAGATAATCGTCCTGCAATTGAAACGCCATTCCGAGATTCAGTCCGAAGTCATAAAAATGTGCAGCTTTTTCCTCTTGTGCTTCAGCGGCAAGTGCACCCATTTTGAGCGCTGTTGCAGGTAAAACGGCAGTTTTCAGCCTGATCATTCGCAAATATTCTTCTTCCGAAATAAATTCACGGGTAGGCAAATTCATATCCATTTGCTGTCCTTCGCATACCTGAATGGCCATATCGCTAAACTCTCTTAAAAGCACTTCTTTGTTCGGCAAACCGGTTTTCAGAATCATACTGTAACAATGAATCAGCAAATTATCTCCAGCGAGAATAGCAGTAGATTCATTCCATTCCTCATGCACGGTCTTTTTACCCCTTCTCAGCGGAGCATTGTCCATAATATCGTCGTGCACCAGACTGAAATTGTGAAATGTTTCAATAGCAAGCGCAAGCTGATTGACATCGTCGCTTATTTTTCCGGCTACACACTGATAGGCAAGCAATAGTAATTTTGGTCTGACCCGTTTTCCCCCGAGTTGCATGATGTAGTTCATGGAATTGTATAAATTCTCGGGTTTACCAAGAAACGGGTGAGAAATCAGGTATTGCTCAAAACTATCTGAATTTACGATGTTTTCTGCCATGTTCTTTTTTGAAATTATTATCGGGCACAAATTCAAGATCTATATTTCGCTTGATCTTGTTTGCGGCTGTGACTATCACCTCAACCTCATCGCCCATTCTGTATTGCCTGTGTGTCCTGTTGCCCGTTACGGCCATTAAATAAGAATCGTACTCATAGTGATCGCCGGGAATATTGCTCAACCTGATCATGCCCTCACACTTGTATGCTTTTATCTCTACAAAGATACCAAAATCGGCCAATCCGCTGATCACTCCGGTAAATTGCTTGCCCACCTGCTGCTCCATCCATTCTGCCTGCTTATACTTTATTGAAGCTCTTTCTGCATCAGATGCGAGTATTTCCATTTTCGAACTTTGCTTGCATGCATAGTCGAGTTTCTCCATATCCCAGCCGCATGCCTGCTCCATGGTTTTACCATCCAGGTATGCAAACAGCAATCGGTGTGCAATGATGTCGGGGTACCTTCTGATTGGTGAGGTAAAATGAGTGTAGTGATGAAAGGCTAAACCAAAGTGACTTGGTTTGTTTGGGGTATAAACTGCCTTTGCCATACTTCTGATACACATATTCCGGATAAGATCTTGTTCCGGTTTACCTTCAACGGCAGCCGACAATTCGTTGATGGAAGCACGCAAAGATGTATCATTGTCTATATGCAATGTATAACCGAATCTTGAAGCAAAACGTTTTAATTCCTGCAGTTTAAGATCTGATGGTTCGTCGTGGGTTCTGTAAACAAAAGGTTTGCGTGGTTTTTGGTTATAGATAAATGCTGCTACCGAACGATTCGCCAGCAGCATCAGTTCTTCTATCAGCTTATTGGTATCCTGCCTTATTTTTACCTGCATTTCAACAGGTTTGAATTGATCGTCAAGTTTGAATTTATACTCCACAGATTCAAAACTCATTGCGCCCTGTTTGAACCTTTCGGCACTGAGGTGTTTGGCAAATCTGTTGAGATGGTCTATTTCTTCGTAATACAGACCTTCCCCGGCATTGAGGATGCTCTGTGCCTCTTCGTAGCTGAAACGCTTATCTGAATGAATAATGGTTTTCGCAAAACGTGTTTGCTTAATTTCAAAATGTTCGTCTATTTCAATGATGACAGAACAGGTAAGCCTGTCCTTATCAGGTACAAGCGAGCAGACTATATCAGAGAGATTGAAAGGAAGCATCGGAACCACCCTATCTACCAGATAAACTGAAGTTGCGCGGTTAAGTGCTTCGGTATCCAATATGCTTCCCGGAGTAACGTAATGACTGACATCGGCGATGTGAACTCCAATTTCTGTATGCCCGTTTTTTAATTTTCTGTATGAAACGGCATCATCAAAATCTTTCGCCGTGTCCGGATCAATCGTAAATGTGAGTGCCGATCTGAAATCTTCTCTGGAAGCAATCTCGTCGGCAGATATAGTTTCTTCTATAGTATCCGAAGCAGCCTGTACCCACGGATCGAATGCTTCTGGCAAGCCAAATTCAGCGAGTATGGCATGCATTTCCGTCTTGTGTTCGCCAGGTTTTCCCAGCATTTCGCTTATTTCGGCCACAGGATAATGCTTATCCCTCTCGAATCCTGAAATTCTGAAAAGCACCTTATTCCCCGCTTTGAGTTCCGGAGAAGCCGGTATCGAAAACGGACTCTGGAATTTAATATTATCGGGTTGTATCAGCCAGACGTGGTTCTTCTGTTGAAGTACGCCGGCAAATGAGCGTTCACTATGACTTATCAGTTTAATTACCTCGGCGCTTACTTTGGTCTTTCCCTGTTTCACGATCACCGCTTCGACTGTATCGAATGGCAAAAGATTGATATAAGATTGTACTACAACCAGATCATCTTCAAAACCCTCAACCTTTAAAAATATCCTGCCATTGCGCGTGATATCAATAACTCCCTGAACCGTGCGCCGGGGCGTATGTTTATAAAATTTATATTTATCCTTGCGTCCAATTTTATCCTCTTCAACAAGCAGATCCAGAACAGGGAGAAGATCCTCTGCGCTTTTCGGAATTTCTTCAACAAGCAATCTTGCATAAATCTGTTTGTGGTTCATTATCCTGCCCGGATTTTCTGTCAGAATCCTTAAAATTTCCGCCTCAAGCAATTGAGTTCTGATTTTCTTTTTAGACATGATCGGAGCAAAGATAAGTTTTCTGAAGCTTAGAAAATCCGTACAGTGTCCATAAAAAAAACCAGGCCTTAACCTGGTTTTTAGGGGATCAGTAAATTATCAATCTAACGAAACTATATCTTTTGTATCTTATATGTAAAAACTTCACCGGTGCTTGTTCTGATCTGAAGCAAATATAATCCGGCAGTGAGTTTGGCATCAGTATGTATTTGTATCCCATCAGCTGTTTCATTTACAGTATTGGCGAATTCCTGACCCAAAAGGTTGAAGAGTGACACACTGTAACCACCCCTGTGGATTTGATCTTCAATGACTATCCTGTCCGTAAATGGATTCGGGTAAACAATAAACCTTTCATAATCATTCAATTTGTTTTCATTGATGCCGGCAATGGCATTAACCTGTTCGCAATAACTGATGGTAGTATCGCAATTGCTTGCCTTCAGACAAACATTGTAAGTATTGGTGTTTCCGAAGGTGTAAATAAAGGTATCCTTATCTTTAAATGCCGTTTGCAAGGTATCGTTGACATACCAATTCATTTCGTAAGTAAATCGCTGTATACTCCTGAATTGATTAACAAAAGTGGTCGGCTGTCCTGCGAGCGTCTGCACATATGTATATTTGATATTCGGATTGGGCGGGGATCCGCTCACGGTGTAATACTCTGCAATAAACCCGCTGTCTATACCACTGCCGTTTGTTTTGAACAAAATGTACATCCTGGGTCCTGTACTGTTAAACACCGGTGTCTGACCATTGTTGGAAGCACTCAGTCCTCCAAGAACTTTGGCGGGATCTACAGTATCCGAGTCGTAAATCAGAAATGAATCACCGGCATCCTTTAAGCGAATCTGCCAGAATTTTAAGGTGATATTCTGGTTATTGGACGGTGTGATTTTCAGAAATGATTTGTTGGCAATACCCAGTCCGTTAGAATAATTGAGATAGGGTCCTCCGTTGTCATAGATGGTGCCGTAATCGGTATAAACATGGTTGTCGTTAAGAGGACCGTAAGCTCCATATGCCAGATAGTAATCTGTAGGTTGTATGACCAGAATATAGCAGGTCTTTACCTTAGCAGAAGTTCCATTGCCATTCTTTGCAATTAATTTAACAGTATAACAACCGGGTACATCAAAAGCAAACTGCGGATTTTGTGAAAATTCATTCTTGCCGTTTGAAAACGGATCGGAATACACTTCGCCAGTACCCAGACTTGGATAATAGGAAGAACCGGCATAGGTAAACGAATCATAAACATTCCAGGTCCATTCGTATGGTGAATTTGTACTCAGATCTGTAATTTCTATTGATTCATACTGCGGAATTACACGGTAACAAACCTCAAAATCTGCGACGGGAGCCTGTGCTTTCAGCGCATTGATTCCAAAGAGAAAACATGCAGCTGCAATTAATTTCAAGTAATAGTTTTTCATGCCATCAAGTAAATTTTAAATCAAATTTACATCAATATTCTCACAACGATTTCATAATGACATATTTGTGACAAGTATTTGACAAAACTCTGACAGAATTTTTATAGAATCAGGAAATATGCTGCAAGAGGGTCCTCGTGTAATCGCGGGACGGATTATTCAGAAGCTGGTCTGTTTCTCCCTGCTCAACTATCTCCCCGTCTTTTAATACAATGAGGTAATTGCAAAACCAGGCTGCAACTGCCATGCTGTGTGTAATCATCAAAACAGTCAGTTGTTCGCTTAACTGAAGTTCTTTAATCAGGTTCAGAATCTGTGCCTGAACCGACAGATCGAGGGCCGAAGTAGATTCGTCACAAATCAATAATTGAGGCCGCGCCGCCAACGCCCTTGCAATGCAAAGCCTTTGCCTCTGACCACCGCTGAACTCTGAAGGATATTTTTCTAGATCAGTTTCAGACAGTCCAACCTTTCCGAGCAACTCTGCGGCTTGTTTGCGGCATTCTGAAGCACTGAAAGTCTTGCTGTGTTTATTGATTACTTCTTCAAGCATACGGCTAACTTTCAATGCCGGGTTAAGTGCTGCAAACGGATCCTGGAATATCATCTGAATATTGGACGACAGTGGTTTCCCGTTTTCAAAATCATAAATAATTTCGCCAGAATCCGCCTTCTCGAGTTGAACAAGTATTCTGGAAATAGTGCTTTTTCCTGAACCGGATTCACCGATCAAACCGGTACTTACTCCTTTCTGTATATTAAAATTAATATCTTTAAGTGCAATGTATGCCTTGTCATTACTTCTGAAAATCTTACCGGTATTTTTAACTGCAGTAATGATATTTCCGATCACCGGTTCTGCGAAAAACGTTTTCTCCTTTTTATTTCCGGCATCCATTGTATCAGACAAGGTACTCAGATATTTACCTTTTTTATCCGGTCCGGGTTTGCAGGCGAGTAATGCCCTGGTGTAAATATGACGGGCATTCTTAAGGATATCATCCGTGCTTCCGGTTTCAACTATTTCGCCCTTATACATGACGGCTATGCGGTCTGAAAATCGACTCACGGCATCAATGTCATGAGATACCAGCAGGACACTGCGTCCCTGTTCGAGACAGAGTTTTCGCAACAGTCCTAGAATCTCATCCTGCAACAAAACATCCAGTGCCGTTGTCGGTTCGTCGGCAATTATTAGTTCTGGATCTCCTGCAAGGGCCATCGCAATCATTACTCTCTGACGCTGGCCACCCGAGAGCTGAAAGGGATACGACTTCATCACTTTTTCAACGTCGTTGAGATCCACCTGTTTAAGCAATTTCCCGGCTAATTCGCGCCTTTCCTTTTTTCCTGTGTCCTTACAGAGTGCAATATTTTCCATCAGTTGCCTTCCGCATGTCTGAACCGGATTAAGGGCTGTTAAAGGTTCCTGAAAAATGTAGGCAATTTTCTTAAGCGCCAGTTCCTTTCTGAGTGAGGGACTCATTCCGAGAAGATCCCTTTCGATACCATCCTTGCCTGTAAATGCGATCCTGCCTTCGACCTTCAGGTTAGCAGGCAACAACGAAAGTACAGACAGACAGGTAAGAGATTTGCCTGAACCTGATTCTCCTACCAGAGACAAAATTTCGGATGGTTTTACTTCTAAAGATATATGCTTTACCAGCGAAACATTTCCGGAACTGATATGCAATCCCCCGAAACTCAGCATCAGAATCCCATATTAGTAGGTCCGGATTTCTGAGAGAAACTTTTAATGGAATTCTTGTATTTCAGATTCTCTTTGATTTCAGTCAGAAAAATGATGAGCTCTTCCGGATTGGCCAGAACTCTGATATTATCCGGCATTTTCAATTCCCGCTTATTAACGATCTGTGATCCTGAAAGTAAAATCTGTGTTTCCTTCCAGTTCTTACCAAGGTTGTTGATAAAGGTCTGTATACTCACATTGCTGTTAAGTGAAGTGATGATACTGAAAATAAAATCCGGCTTCCGTATATCAAATATTTTATAAAGGTCTTCGAAAGGCGTTTGTGAACCGAGGTAAATAACCTCATGGCCACGCGAACGAAGTACGTAATTCGCAAAAAGAATACTTAAATCATGAGACTCGCCGGTTGGAACAAAAACAAGAAACTTCTTTGAATCCTGACTTGGTCTTACAGACAAATTATCTATGGCTACGAACAAGCGCTGACGAATAAGGTTAGAGATAAAATGTTCGTGTGCCGGATGAATTGAGCCTGACAACCAGAGCAACCCAATCTGTTCCATAAAAGGAAACACGATCTGCATCATTGTATCCTCAAGACCCATCTTGAGGATGTTAATGGACAAAATTTTATTGAACTCCTTTTCATCGAACAGCATCATTGTGCTGATCAATGCCTGTATTTGTCCGTCGTATTTGGATTTGTTTTCCGATAACTGCTGGCATTTTTCGCGGATTTCATCAAGTCCCATTTCTGCAATCTTGGAGATCTTGTAACCGTTGTTATTCAATATGGAAATATTGAGTATTAATCGCAGTTGATCTTCGTCGTAATATCTGATACCGGTATCGGTGCGGTGCGGTTCGAATATCTTGTATCGCTGCTCCCATATCCTGATAGTATGCGCCTTGATACCTGTAATGTTTTCAAGGTCCTTGATGAAAAGTTTGTTCCTGAAATCTTTTTTCCCCTTTTTCATTTGTGTAAAACTATATTAAGCTATTATTGTTGCTTCTTTATGTCTGAAATTCTCCTAGCCGGTGCCAGTGGATTAATAGGGTCAAAACTAATTAAAAAGCTTAAACAAAAAAATTATAAAATTGTTTTACTTTCAACACAAAAAAGCAAACATTCGGCACCTGAAATACTTTACTGGAACCCGGAAAAAGGTATATTCCCCGACTTGGATCTCAGCCGTTTTTCAGCTTGTTTTAACTTCTGCGGAGCAGGTATCTTCGACGCCGCAATTACGGAAAATCGCAAGCGAATACTTCTCAACAGTCGCATTTTACCAATAAATTTTCTTCTAAACAATTTCGAAAAACAGAATGTAACGCTCCCTCATTTCATATCCGCTTCAGCTTCCGGGTACTACCCGAATATTTGTTTAAATGAATTAAATGAAAATTCAACAGTCGGCGATGGTTTTATCAGTCATTTGGTTAATACCTGGGAACAAAATGCGGCACTGTTCAATTTAAAAGCAGAAAAGTTAAGCACGGTGAGAATAGGAATTGTTTTGTCTGCCGACGGCGGCTTTTTGAAAAAGCTGCTTCTCCCATTTAAATATCATGTGGCTGCAATACCCGGAAGCGGTAAACAAATCATCAGCTGGATACATATAGACGATCTTTGCGACTTGTTTATCCATATCATGGAAAACAAACTTGAAGGCGTATTTAACGCAACTGCACCCAATCCGGATACCCTTGATAATCTGACCGGAAAAATAGGTCTCATCATAGATAAACCTGTTTGGCTGCCAAATATTCCTGTATTCGCATTGCGATTGATATTCGGCTCTGAGCGGGCCGAACTGCTTTTGTGCAGTCAGATTATCAGTTCAAAAAAAATCAGGGATACCGGGTTTAATTTCAAGTATACCGACAGCGAAGCAGCCCTCAAAAATTTACTTAAATGAAACCGGTTTTAAACATTTTCTGGTTCAGACGCGATTTAAGGCTCAGCGACAACGCCGGTCTGTACCACGCATTGAAATCTGAAAATCCGGTCTTACCCGTTTTTATTTTTGATACCCATATTCTCGGCAAATTATCCTCCCCTAAAGATGCCAGAGTAGAATTTATTCATGAGCGTGTAAGTCAATTAAAAAACGAATTGAGAAAACTTGGTTCTGACCTTCTGGTCCTTCATGGGAAACCGGAAGAATTATGGGAAAACCTGTGCAATACATACAACATTGCAGAAGTTTTTACAAACCGAGATTACGAACCTTATGCCCGGCAGAGAGACCAGAACATTTTGAAAATATTGGACAAGAACGGAATTAAATTCTGCGACTATAAAGACCATTGCATATTTGAATACAATGAGGTCCTAAAAGACGACGGACATCCTTACACGGTATTTACCCCGTATTCCAGAAAGTGGAAGGAGAAGTTAAATTCATTTTATCTGCGTTCATATCCATCCGAAAAATATAAAAGCCACTACTTCAAGTGGCAAAGCGATTCGATGCCATTGTTAAAAGAAATTGGATTCGAAACAAGCGGTATCGCATTTCCCTCTGAGAGCATTAATAACAAAACAATCAGAGAATACGCGGAAAAAAGAAATTATCCGGCAGTAAACGGAAGCAGCAGGCTAAGTATTCATTTCAGATTCGGAACCATATCCATTCGCGAAAAAGCAGCCAAGGCACTTACTTTGAGCGAAACCTGGCTGAACGAATTGATATGGCGCGATTTCTATATTCAGATAATGGCCAATTTCCCGCATGCGATGCAATCCGCATTCAAACCCGATTACAACAAAATCCAATGGCGCAATGATACCGCTGAATTTAATGCCTGGTGCGAAGGTAAGACTGGTTATCCTAATGTAGATGCAGGTATGAGAGAGCTTAACAATACAGGTTTTATGCATAACAGATTAAGAATGATTACATCGAGTTTTCTATGCAAACACCTGCTGATTGACTGGCGATTGGGTGAGGCTTATTTTGCCGAAAAACTACTCGATTTCGAACTGGCAAGCAATAATGGCGGATGGCAATGGGCCGCAGGTTCGGGAGTGGATGCCGCCCCTTACTTCAGAATCTTTAATCCCGCCATGCAAACAGAAAAATTTGACCCGGATTATGTATACATCAAACGCTGGGTGCCTGAATTCGGAAGCGCCTCTTATCCGAAACCTATTGTTGAACATACTTTTGCAAGAAAAAGGTGTCTGGAGGTTTATAAACAGGGCCTGGGAAATTTTCTAATTCCGGGAGTTTGAGATTATGAATTATTGATGATTGATAAATAGATTAACTGATTTTTGAAAACACTTTTCCAAAGTCTTAAGCTTTTCCAAAGTTTTTGTTATTATTATTTTATATTTGTTAGAAATTGAATGAGAAATTATTTCAATTATATCATTTGTATACTGACCACATTATTTTGTTCTAATAAATTAAATGCGCAAAATTTTGAATGGTTAAAGGGGTATAAAGCAAAAGGAAGGCTTCAGGTAGTTTCGATTGTTACTCAAAAATATGGTGATAAAACTTTACTAATTCAATATGAAAGAATAAGTAATAAAAGCGGGTTTGACACTATAGATTTTGACTTAAATAATAAATATATAATTAAGCTGGATTCAATTGCCAATGGGTTTTATCCTTCAATTAATATTTTATTAAATATTGACAGCAATGGAAACGTTATCAAGTACAAAAAAATAGGTGACTTTGTGCCTTCAATGATGTGTTTAGATTCTAAAAGTAATTATTATGTTTCAGGAAATACTTTTGAATCAACTGAATCAACTATCGGAGATGACACCGTTTCTAAGCTCGAGGGGAAAACAATTATTGCTAAATTTAATTCTGAATTTGAATTAATTTGGTATTCTCAAATAGGAAATCAATATACAACGGTACAAACAGGAAATGGAACAAGTATATCTTCTATTTCACTATTTAAAGAACAATTATTTTTTGTTGTTCAAGCCAGAGACACAACTGTTATAGGAAATGACACTTACTTTTTAGAATTTGGTTCTCAAATTCCAATTCTAGATATCTATGGTGAAATCAACATAAATAATGGTGCTGTCAAATGGTCAAAATCATTATTTATAAATCCAATTTCAAATATTTCACTTAATAAAATCATTAGTACGAATAGAAAGTTATACCTATTTGGTGGTTATTTTAAAGATGATTACAAAGATTTCTCAAAATGCATATTTATTAACTCAGACACTATATATCCGGGTGCTGTATTAGTTCAATTAGATATCCTTGGTAATTATATCAAATGCATAAGTTTCAAATCTGCTAATAATATTTCTGGAATTGTTTCATTAGCTGCAGATACAAATACCATATTTCTGAGTGGTTTATTTTCTGGAAAAATGGAATTTAAGAATATCACCTATAATGATGCTTATAAAGATACAGGTTACCGAAACCCCAATATTAGGTCCGTGTTTATTGCTGCATTTGATACTTTATTGAATCTCAAATGGATTTATATACCTAAGTCAGATATTGATACTATTGTTAATACTTCCTGGCCCGCAAATTTGTTGCTTTATAAATGTGTTGTTAGTAATTCTTTTATATACTTTTCCGGTATAATTTCCGCAGATATTGTCTTTAATGGATTTTCTATCAAGCCCAATAAAAACGGAGCTTCTATAATCATTAAAATGGATTATATCGGAAATGTCTTATGGTGGGCAATCGGAGATTTAGGAATGTCTAATCAAGCAATGGATGTGGAGTCTGGAATAGCAGTGTATTACGGTGGGGCATTTTCAAATTCAATTCAATTTTCACCACATATTATTTATTCTAAATATCAATATTCATCAAATTACAATTATCAATATTACAACGCCTTCATCACCAAACTCTCCGACAACGCCATCATCCGCGGGGAAGTTAGCAAAGGGCCTTATTGCGCGGGCGATACCATCCGTG
>CAZRKA010000007.1:0-23667 GCA_964600345.1 uncultured Chitinophaga sp.
GACAAGATACTTGATTTACCCCTTTCTTATTTCAGCGACGAGAGAAAGGGCGATATCATATCGCGCATGAGCAATGATGTGAGGGAAGTGGAGTGGAGTCTGATGGCTTCCCTGGAAGCTATTTTCAAGGAACCGGTAACAATTGTATTTTACATCGGGACATTGATTTATATGAGTCCAACCTTAACTTTATACGTTGTATTGCTGTTACCTCTTGCCGCAGGCTCGATTGCTTTACTTGGACGCTCTTTACGCAGAAAGTCGAAGCGCAATCAGGAAGAGCAGTCGGCAGTTATTTCGTTTCTTGAAGAATCACTCGGAGGAATACGCATCATCAAAGCCTTTGTGGTGGAAAAGGTTTTCAGGCAGAAATTCAGGGAACTCAACGACCGTTCTACAACAGCCAATATAAAGGTGAATCACCGCGGCGATATGGCTTCTCCTATATCTGAAACACTGGCAATATTTGTTGCGGGAGTGCTATTGTGGTTTGGAGGCAATATGGTATTTGACGCTGAAATAGCAGGTTCTGCTTTCCTTGCATATTTTGCAATTTTCAGTCAGGTGATTCCGCCGTTCAAGCAACTCTCTCAGGCATTTCCAATGGTGCAGCGGGGTGCGGCGGGTATGGACAGATATGAGGAAATACTCAACAGCGACATTAAGATAAGCGAGAAACCGGATGCCATTGGCATTAGTGAGATCAGCTCCGGAATTAAATATGAAAATGTATCGTTTGCCTATCGAAGTGAACCCGTACTGGATAAAATTTCGTTTGAAATACCCAAAGGTAAAAAGGTGGCTCTGGTTGGTGCCAGTGGAAGCGGTAAAAGCACTCTGGCCGATCTTTTACCGCGATTTTATGATGTCGCCGGAGGATCGATCAGTATCGATGGCAGGGATATACGCGATTACAAGATAGGGGATCTCAGATCGCTAATGGGAATTGTGACTCAGGAGGCAATTCTTTTCAACGATACCATTGCCAATAATATCCTATTCGGTCAACATGGGCATACGATGCAGGAGATTGAAGATGCAGCGCGTTTGGCGAATGCTCTTGAGTTCATTAAAGCAAGTGAACATGGTTTCGAAACAATTATTGGTGAGCGTGGAAGCAAGTTAAGCGGTGGTCAGCGACAGAGGCTTGCTATAGCCAGAGCACTTCTGCGCAATCCTCCGGTGTTGATACTCGATGAAGCTACAAGTGCGCTTGACAATGAAAGCGAAAAACTTGTTCAGCAGGCACTCGACAATCTCAGACAGGGCCGCACCACATTGGTGATTGCGCACAGGTTGAGTACCATACTCGATGCTGACGAAATAATAGTTCTGGACAAGGGCAGAGTAGTTGAAAGAGGTCATCACACTGAGTTGCTGGCATTGAAAGGATATTACCACCGGCTCTACACCATGCACGAACTGGTATAACAGGGTTTCTAAGCTTTGTGACTAAAGTCACAAGCATATTCCATAAATAGTAATTTCTTTGCAGTTCAATTGCGGTTATGAAAATAAGCATTAAAAGAACTGACAACGATTACCGGATGGAAGCCATTAACGACACCGGCAATATTTTGATGATGGATGGATCGGAATCCATAGGCGGACATAACAGCGGCATGAGACCCATGCAATTATTGCTGGCGGCAATAGGGGGCTGCAGTGCCATTGATATTATCAGCATACTTAAAAAACAAAGGCAGGAGATTATCTCGTTTGCGTGTGATGTTGACGGTGACAGCGTTAAAAACGGAGAGCATTCAGTTTATGAAACTATAGATATTGTTTTCCGTATTGTAGGAAAAATAGATCCTGAAAAAGCCCTTAGGGCAGCGGAACTCTCGTTCACCAAATACTGTTCGGTTTCCAAAGCTCTGGAATATTCGTCGCTTGTCAGATATAAAGTTGAATTGAACGGAAAAATACTGGAATAACTTTTCCAAAGTCTTAAGCTTTTCCAAAGTGTATTTAATCGAGAGAAATAATTGCTCGGAATGCGTTTACTAAAGGTGGGACGGTGTATCGTTTAGTTTAAGGTGTTTGACTGAATCTAATCCAAAAGTGTTTTTTTTCGCAAACACTTTTCCAAAGTCTTAAGCTTTGGAAAAGTACTTTTCATTAAACTGGTTAGGATGCTCAAAATGTTGTCGTTAAAGGGAGAGCAGCATTTTGTTAGTTTTTTGTTTTTGACAAATCACCAAGGAAAGGGGGATTTTTTTCGCAGACACTTTTCCAAAGTCTTAAGCTTTGGAAAAGCTTATCGAGTGAGTACCCTAAGAATCCGGAAATTGTGCAACGAGATTTTCAGGGACTTTTCCAAAGTTTCCAACTTTGGAAAAGGTTTAGAATATGGAAAAGTATAACTTTGCATTGTGTATTATTTTAGAAAGTCAATTTTTTGTTTATTTCTGTTTCCGCTTACAGTTCTCGGAAACGACAGCACGGCTAAAAAGAAAAGCCCCGTTTACCGCAATGCAACCCTGCTCTGCTTCAATTACGGACGGCAGGTGCCGGTAGGTATACTGGCTAAAAGATATGCAGGCAGTAACAGCGTGGGATTTACAGCAGCCTATAAATTCGGCAAAAACTTTCAGGTGCAAACGGGTATCAATACCATTTTCAGCGGTAAGGTAAAAGAAAACGGCATACTCGATTCGATGATAGGAAACGGCGGACTGCTGCTGGATATTAACGGCACTTATGCGGAAGTAAAAATGTATCAGCGCGGATTGCACTGGCATGCGGATATTGGCAAAATAATCCCCATCAGTAATTTTGATATGAATTCCGGTTTGTTTTTCAGCGCAGGACTGGGATTTATACAGCACAAAATCAAATTCACGCATCAAAGGACAGTTTTACCGCAATTGGAAGGCGAATATTACAAAGGTTACGACCGTTTGACAAACGGATTCATGTTGAGGGGTTTTGCAGGTTATCAGAGAATAGATCCCAAAGGAATGCTGAATTTTGTGGCCGGAATAGAAATTTTAAACGGTTTTACAAAGAACAGGAGATCTTTCAACTACGATACCAGACAAGCAGAAACTAGCATGCGCAACGACCTCTTAATCGGGTTGAAATTCGGAATCATGATTTCTCTCAAAGGCGGTCAGGCAGGCATTAAGAAAAACGACGAAGAGCGATATTTCGAATAATGATGGTGAATATCTACCGCTGTCTGACTGAACTAATCGGGTTATTATTACCCTTAGCAGGTATTTTTGTGCGCAAGGGAAAGACAGCGGAGTTTATCAAAGGCAGACTAAGAGGGATGCCTGCAGGGACACTGCCTAAAAACGGCCACAGATACTGGTTCCACTGCGCAAGCCTCGGTGAGTTTGAGCAGGCCCGCCCATTAATTGAACGTCTTAAAGCTGCTAAAACTTCAAACAGTATTGTCATTACTTTTTTTTCTCCTTCAGGTTACAGGCAGAGATTTGATTATGAACTGGCCGATGCGGTATTGTATCTTCCGCTGGATACACCGTCGAATGCAAGAAAACTGCAGAATTACATACAGGCGGATACAGCAGTTTTTATCAAGTACGAACTGTGGTATTTTCACCTGAAAGAGCTTCATAAAAGAGGTATTCCTGTTTTCCTGGTTTCTGCTGTTTTCAGGGAAAAACAATTTCTCTTTTCATTTTTAGGCAAATGGTTGTTCGGTCTGCTGAAAGCTTATAAACATATATTTGTTCAGGATACCAATTCACTGGAACTATTACAGAAAAAGGAAGTCAGCAATGTCTCACTCAGCGGTGATACCCGATTCGACCGGGTTAAACAAAATGCCTTAAATGTGAAAATCAACGAGCGAATAAGCCGGTTTAAAAGCGATAAAAAGCTCCTGATTTTGGGCAGCAGCTGGCAGCCTGAAGAAGATATACTTGCCGAATTACTTGAAGCAGACCGTCTGGCAGATATTAAAATCATGATTGCGCCACACGATATAAGCGAGATGCATATTGAAGAGCTTTTAAAGAAATTCAATGCATGGTCTGCAACGCGATATACCGGCACAGAAGAGACAAGCAATCACCGTATTTTGATATTGGATACAATTGGTCATCTGGCTTCGGCTTATGTCTATTCTGACATTGCTCTTATAGGCGGTGGATTTGGTAAGGGACTTCACAATATTCTGGAAGCGCTTGCCTTTGGTGTACCGGTTTGTTTTGGACCGGGTGTAGAAAAATACCCTGAAGCAGCATGGGCGAGAGAAGCCGGTGTTGCTGCGGTTATCAATAATTCTGAAGAACTGGGTATTTTAGTTCAGAAATGGCTTGGTGAAGAGCATGAGACATTGAAAGTTAAATGCACTGATTTTATTCATTGCCATGCCGGAGCAAGTGATCTCATTTTAAAATCAATGCTCTGATTTAATCAGAAAAGTTCATTACCCTTATGGATATGCATTCTGCCCAGATGCTTATAGGCATTTTCAGTAGCCTCGCGGCCACGTGCTGTACGCATTAAATATCCTTCCTGAATCAGAAATGGTTCATATACTTCTTCGATAGTTCCTGCTTCTTCACCGACAGCGGTGGCTATGGTGTTGATACCCACCGGACCGCCTTTAAATTTATCGATAATGGTACTGAGAATTCGGTTATCCATTTCGTCGAGCCCGTTAACGTCAACATTCAATGCTTCGAGGGCAAACCGCGCTATATCCAGGGTAATTTCACCGCTTCCTTTAATCTGAGCAAAATCTCTGGTACGGCGAAGGAGAGCATTTGCAATACGAGGGGTGCCACGACTTCTTCTCGCAATTTCGAAAGCAGCTTCTTTGACTATGGGGACTTTGATGATTGATGCAGAACGGATTATAATACCTGCAAGTAAATCCGAATTGTAGTACTCCAGTCGGTTGGTAATCCCAAAGCGTGCACGCAGCGGTGAAGTAAGTAATCCGGAACGCGTAGTGGCGCCGACAAGAGTAAACGGGGCAAGTGAAATTTGTACAGACCGTGCACTGGGGCCACTGTCAAGCATGATATCAATTTTGTAATCTTCCATGGCCGAGTAGAGGTATTCTTCTACTACAGGACTAAGTCTGTGTATTTCATCAATAAACAGGACATCACCGTCTTCGAGATTAGTAAGCAGTCCTGCCAGGTCGCCGGGCTTTTCCAGCACCGGACCGCTTGTTATCCTTATATTGCTGTTAAGTTCATTTGCAATGATTGTAGCCAGAGTGGTTTTGCCAAGACCGGGGGGGCCGTGAAGCAGAACATGATCCAGAGCTTCACCGCGCTGGACTGCGGCTTTTACAAATACTTTCAGATTTTCAAGTATCTTGTCCTGTCCGGCAAAGTCGTCGAAATGAGCCGGTCTCAGTACTTTTTCGATATCCCTGTCAGTCTGACTCAGGTTACCTGTATCCGGATCAAGATTCTTGTTCTGCATGACAATTGCAAATATATCAATTCTCCATGCAAATATTCTGATAGTATTTTTGAAACCGTTGCCGGTAGCAGAGATAAACTTTCACTCCGAAGAAGAAAGTCAAGGGTAATTTAACGTATCCTATAAAAATGACGGTTAAGCTAATGCCGGTTCCAGAGACTTTATTTTGCTGCGCGACAGGAATCTGCGTTATCAGAAGAACATTCAATAGTGGCAGACTAATGCCGGTACCAGAGACAAACATTCACTTTGTGAATGTTTGTCACGGTACGGCATAAGTCATTCTAATCTGCATTTTCTGCGAAAATGGCAGAAAGAATGACTAAAGCAACCTTTTTGGCGGAAAGGAACTCTTCTCTTTATAAAATTTGTATGAAATTTGTTATGTATAAGCATATGAGAAAATTCGCACTCGCAGCGTTTGTAATAAGTTCGGCAATTTCGGCTTCGGCTCAAATGAATCCGGGTCTTAAATTCAATAAACTGGTGCACAACTTCGGCAGTGTTAAAGAAGAGAGCGAGAGGGTTTCAACCGTTTTCAGCTTCAGAAATATCAGCGACAAGCCTGTATTTATTGTAAAGGTTGAAACCAGTTGCGGCTGCACTACTCCAGAATATTCAAAAGATACTATTATGCCGGGAGATACAGGATTTGTCAAGGCCATATTTGAGACTAGGGGCAGACACGGCGATTTTCACAAGAATCTTTTTGTCCATTTCAATATGGTCAATTTTTACCAGAGTCTGATTATTTCAGGCACTGTAATCCCTGAAGCCAATCTGGCAAATCGTCCGAGGACTTATACCACCACCTATTCCAATCTGGCGTTTAACAGCACCATGGCCGAATTTCCAAATCTCAAGAACAACCAGGTACAGTCGTATAAAATTAAAGCTTTCAATTACATGGGATATCCGATCAGGATTTACGATGTCACAGAAAAACCCGATTATGTCAGCCTGGATTTGGGCGATAGTCTTATAGATGTGAACGATTCCATCATCATCACCGTTACGGTAGACGGAAGTAAAGTTGGTTCTTTCGGCGAACTCAGAAGAAGAATAGCCCTGCTTACAGACGATCCGGGAGGTTCTGTCAAGTTTCTCCATGTATATACAAATATCAAGGAGGATTTTTCAAAACTCAGCAAAAAAGAGTTGAAAAACGCACCTGTCATCAGTCTTAGTCCGGGCAACCCGATTAATCTGGGTAAGCATACAGCCGGCGAAAAGTTTAAATATGTCATAAAAATAAGCAATAACGGAAAAACGCCACTGAACATTCGTTCTTTGATTCCCAATTGTTCGTGCATTACTTATTCAATTGCCAAACAAACCATTGAACCCGGAGAGACCATTTCACTGACATTGACGATAGACACCGTTAATCAGTCGATAGCATCCCACACAAAATACATTACACTTTTTAGCAACGATCCCGTTAACCCTGAGATCAGAATAAAATTAATCATAGATATCACCAATTAATTAGAAATAAGACCTGTATGAAAAAAACGATTTTGAATGCCTTACTTGCAGTCCTTTGCGGAGTAGCCGGTGCATTTGTTTTCACTTCTTTCAACAAAAACAACGATGTGTCATCGGCGGTTTCGGGCGAGCTCAAGGGCTTGCTGGCATCGTATAACGGAAAAACAGCAGAATCAAGTCTGAGTTTTGTACTTGCATCAAAAGTAAGCACACCCAGTGTTGTCTTTATTAAAACAACCACACTGGTGCAGCAGCGCACTCCTTTCGGAATGTTTTTTGACGGCTGGGATCCATTTGGAAGCATAGGTAAGGTAAGCAGCACGGGCAGTGGCGTCATTGTGCGCAAGGATGGTTATATCGTAACAAATCTCCACGTTGTGAAAGACGCCGAAACAATTGAAGTAGTGCTCAATAAAAAGAAGCGAACCTATTCCGCAAAACTGATTGGCAGCGATCCATCCACCGATCTGGCCCTGCTTAAAATAGAAGCCGAAGATCTGCCGTCAATTTCCATCGCCAACTCAGACGATTTGCAGATTGGGGAATGGGTTGTGGCCGTAGGTAATCCATTCAATTTAACTTCAACCGTTACTGCAGGAATCGTCAGTGCCAAGGGCCGCAACATCAACGTGGTCAATAACCAGTTTCCTATCGAGTCTTTTATACAGACAGATGCAGCCATTAATCCGGGCAATAGTGGCGGCGCGCTGGTTAACCTTAATGGTGAACTGGTGGGAATCAATACGGCGATATTCAGTCAGACCGGTTCATACAGCGGATACGGTTTTGCCATACCTTCCAATATTGTTGCCAAAGCAGTTAAAGACCTGATTGATTTCGGTCAGATACAGCGGGGATACTCCGGAATTGAAGCAGATGAGATTGACGAAGCATCCGAGAAACTTAACAAGATCAATGAAGGCGCGAAAGTTAGCCGTCTGTACGATGAAAGTCCTGCAGGTAAAGCAGGTTTGCAAAAGGGTGATATCATTGTCAAAATACAGGATAAAACCATTGGTGGTAAATCAGGTTTCGACGAGCACATGTCTTACTACCGTCCGGGTGATAAAATCAAGATTGCCTATGTACGCAACGGATCACAGAAGGAAACTTTCATCACACTTACCAATCAGGACGGCGGCACCTCATTAGAGACCAATAAATTTATCAGCAGCAATAAACTGGGTGCTGATTTTGCACCTGTATCAAAAGTTGAACAGCAGAAATACAAGATCACACACGGCGTCAAGGTAAAGAATATACGCAGCGGATTGCTGAACAATATGAACATAGAAGACGGATTTATTTTCCTGAAGTACAACGGAAAAAACTGCACGGATGCCGCTGAGTTAATTTCTGCACTTGAAGCTGCCAGTGGCCGTATGCAGATAGAAGGTCTGGGCGCCGATGGTGGTAAGAGGATTTATAATTTCTGGTATTAAGGGTTGATGCTGAAAAATAGTTTTTCCATTTGGAAGTAGAAGTGATTGTATTGTTTTTAATGGAGTAAATTAAAGTCCGGCACCAAAGTATGTCTCCGGAACATTCAAGATAATTGTTTATGTATTTTCATAAACACTCAGAAAGATAAAATTTGCTTCATTCGTTTCTTCGTTAAAGTTTTCCTCTTTTATCAGTTTGTTTTGACTATTGTAATAGTATTTTATTCGTTGAATCAGTTTCCCTTTGTCATTAAACCTTAAAAACTCTACAAGGTTGCCGTATTTATCATAAAGGTTGTAATTATGCCAGTCTGGATATGCTGAGGTTGTGGAATGAATGTTTTGATTCTTATCATTATAATCATATTTGACAATATAGTTTCTATCCCCGTTTTGTGAGTATTCAATTTCTGTATTGTTTCCAAGTGAATCATATTTATATACTGCAGACATCCCGTTACTTCTGCGTTCCCGGTCGAGAAGACTATTCTTACCATCATAAAAGTATTTTATTTTTCCGACTACTTCTTTGTACTTCATTGTAATCTTCTTTTTTAATCTGCCCTTTCTGTCATAGAAATAGTATGCTGTGGACGTATCCATTGTACCAAAAAAATCAAGAATAATATCCTCTTTTATCAGCTTGTTTTTATAATTAAAACTGCAATCTGCACGATAAGATAATTTACCTTCCCGGAAATACTGTATCCGTGTTTCTCTGCCAATGGAGTCCAGATCCCTGATGGAATAGATTTGCTTAATGGTATCTCCGTTCCCTTTAAAAATCAGCTTATAGGTTGTACATTTAGTTTGAGAATAGCAATCAATAGTCAGGGATAAAAACAGGTGGATTAAAAAGGGAAGGAATAATTTCATATTATTTAGTAATCATTTTAATAATCCATTGCGGTCCTCGTTTTATAATCAGAGTAATACTGAATGTTTTTAGCAAATACTAACGTTTGAATTAAAATAATATTTCCCTCAGCAGCGAAATTACATCAAAGCATTTTCGCCGCTTTCATAACGTTTAAATTTAATAAAGGCAAATAATTAAGACATGGTCTGCTTAGGCATACAGGCCAGCAACTGCTCCCTCACCTTGCTGCTGACATCGTGCAAAGGCATTCTTACAGTTGTGTCGCAGATGCCGAGTGCCTGCAGAATTACCTTGATTCCGCCCGGACTGCCATCGGCAAATATAAGGTTCATGGCGTCGAGCAACTGGTAATGCAGTTTGCGGGCTTCTTCGTATTGATTATCGAGCGCCAGGCTTACCATAGTGCTGAAGGCTTTTGGATAGGCATTGGCTATGACACTGATTACGCCGTCCATTCCGCAGGAAATCAGAGGTAATGTAAAGGCGTCATCGCCGCTGATTACAGCAAAATCTGCCGGTTTGTGTTTGATGATTTCCATACACTGGCTGAAATTGCCACTTGCTTCTTTGGTGCCAAGAATATTTTTGTGTGCGGCCAGCTCTAAGGTCGCTTCAACACCAATATTACTGCCTGTTCTGCCCGGTACATTATAGAGTATCAGCGGCAGCGGTGATGCATCAGCAATGTGTTTATAATGCGCTACAATCCCGGCCTGATTCGGTTTATTGTAGTATGGACTGACACTCAATATGGCAGAAATACCTTCAAGATCCTGGTTTTTTATTTTATCCGCAATGTCAAGTGTATGGTTTCCGCCAATGCCCAGAACCAGCGGCAAACGGCCGTTGTTCTCTGTTCTGACACAATCCAGAATTGCCTGTTTTTCGTCTTTGGATACTGTAGGGCTTTCGCCGGTAGTGCCCAGTATAACCAGGTAACTGGTGCCGTTGTCTATCTGGAAGCGAACCAGTTTTCTGAGTGAATCGAGGTCAAGACTGCTATCCTGTTTGAAAGGCGTTACCAGTGCGACACCGGTACCTCTGAATTGTTTTGAAATTGCATGTGCCATAAAATTGATTATATAAATTTTTTCAGATAACGCCCTGTCTCTATGAGATAGTTTTCGCATGGGTCGGCGCCATTTGGTCTGATTAGTAGTTCGTAAAAGTTAGTGTCTTCTGTTTGCAGATAAGGACCAATTCTGAATTTTGCTTTCGAAAATACAGCAATGGTTTTGAGGAATTCGTTTTCGCTCAGGCAGCCATTGATGAGCAGATCGAAGGGTTTGTCGAGCAATTCCATTAGTTCTTTACTTTTAGGTGAAGCGAAGAGACTGAAATCGGATTTGCAGCAAAGCCTGTAGAGTTCGTTCGGCTGCATATCAGCCGGTAGTTTCTTAAGTGGATGGAAAGTGAGAAATGTGATTTCTTTACCGCTTTTCCTCAATTCATGTCCGAAGGTTTTAATTTCTTCAATGTCTGTGCGCGACTGTGTAGAATCCCATAACAGTATAACGCTTTTGATTTCGGGATAAGGCAATACTTTTCTGCCTATCTTAAGTTGTTTTACTTTCTTTATGAGTGCGGATGTTTTCAATACTGCCGGAGGGCCTCAAAATTAGTACAATTTTGCGTCAGCGCCAAACAGCCTTGATACTGTTCAGAGTTTCACCGTTTCATTCAATTTTGGTCTGATAAAGAATTTTTCACCTTCAAGTGCAAGCAGGGTATTTGCAAATTCAGAACGGGCTTCGTCCAGCAATGGTTTAAGATGGTCGTAACGGGATGAAAAATGGCCTATCAGCAACTGACCGACATTGGCCATACCGGCTATCTTTGCTGCCTGCTCGGCTGTGCTGTGGTAGTATAAGGCAGCGCGGTCTTCGAGGTTCTTAAGGTAGGTGGCTTCGTGATAAAGCAAATTGACACCCTGAATGTATTCTACTATTGAAGGGTCGAAAATAGTATCAGAACAATACGCATATGATTTAGGCGCCTGAGGTTCGAAGGTTAATACAGAATTCTCGATTACCTGTCCGTTGTTTCCTGTAAAATTCTGACCTGACTTTATGCTTTTATAAGCTTCAACCGGAACCGAATGAGCGGTGATGGCTTCCATATTCAGGTGTTTTTCTTTTTTTATTTCGCTGAATATAAAACCGGTGCAATGTATGCGGTGTTTAAGTGGAAAGGAACTGATTTCGAAGAGTTGGGATTTAAGTATGAATTCCTGTCTGTGCGGATTGGTAGGGTAAAAGATAATCTCAAATTTAAGAGACATGCCACCGTGAGTTATCTGAAGATCCAGAATTTGCTTAAGGGCAGGTGGTCCGATAATATTGAGTGCCTGTTGCCGGCCCATCAGGCTCATGGTCGATATCAGACCTATCAGACCGAAATAATGGTCGCCGTGCAGGTGGCTGATGCAGATTGTGTTGACACCGGTATGCCTTAGTCCAAAGCGCAGTAATTGCGACTGAGTTCCCTCACCGCAGTCTATTAAAATTTTTTCACTTTCGAGCTTCAGCAACTGGGCACTGGGATGCCTTTCTCTTGTTGGAGTGGCACTGCTGGATCCCAGTATATACAACTCCGGATTCATAGTTTCGACTACGATAATACAATAAAAAAGGCCTTACCCCCCAAAAAGATTTGCGTATTTTTGCAAACATTTTATGAATACTTCAGATTACGCATTGATAACTGGGGCCGGGTCGGGAATTGGTGAAGCCTGTGCCGGAATACTGGCAGAAGAGGGATTTAATCTCATAATAAGCGGGAGGCGCAAAGACCGGCTGGATAAACTGAAAACGGAACTTGAAAAGCAATACGGCATTAAATGCAGGGTATGTGTCATGGATGTCAGAAATCTCAAAGAAGTTGAAAAGATGGTGAATGCACTGGAAGGAGAATGGAGAAATATACGGATATTGATTAACAATGCCGGCCTTGCAATGGGACTGTCATCTATCGAAGACGGTGATATCAGGCATTGGGACACCATGATTGATACCAATGTCAAAGGATTGTTGTATGTCAGCAGAACTGTTCTGCCTCTCATAATTGCCACCGGGCGTGGTCATATTGTCAATATAGGCAGTATTGCCGGAAAGGAAGTTTATGCCAATGGCAATGTTTACTGTGCGAGCAAATTTGCAGTAGACGCCCTCAGCAAAAGCATGCGTCTTGATCTGAGCAAATATCCCGTAAAGGTTTCTGTTATTCACCCCGGAGCAGTTGAAACGGAATTTTCTCTGGTGCGTTTTGAAGGAGACAGCGAACGTGCCGCCTCTGTCTATAAAGGATTCGAAAACCTGGTGGCAGCTGATGTTGCCGAAGCAGTAAGGTTTATGATAAACCGTCCCGATCATGTCAATATCAACGAGATGACCATTATGCCAACGGCACAGCCCATGGCAGCAACTATTCAAAGAAAACCGGAATTAAATTAAAAGCTATATGGGATATCAGGGGTGGATAAGTAAAAATAATCCTGCTGAGTGCTTGTCATATTTTTGAATCTTTGAAAAATAAACTTTCTGTTCACCTGGCCCTGTTCTCAGTGGCATTTATCTACGCGCTGACATTCAGTCTGGTTAAGGATGTGATGCCGCATTATATCAAGGCATTCGGGTTTATAGTCCTGAGAGTGGGAGGTGCAGCCATACTTTTTCTCATTGCTTCGTTGTCGATAAAATCAGAGAAAGTTGACTGGAAAAGGCACGGCTGGCGCTTTCTGGTTTGCAGTATTTTTGGGGTAATGGCAAACATGCTGATGTTCTTTAAGGGTCTGGAAATTACAACACCAATCAATGGAGCAGTCCTTATGCTGGCAACCCCCGTTTTTGTCTTTATTCTCAATATAGTTTTTAATAAACAACAGCTTATTCTGGCCCAGGTTATCGGCATTGCTATAGCCTGCCTGGGTTGTGTGGTGCTAATGACGGGAAGTGATTTTAATTTTTCGTCTGCAACAATGCCGGGAGATATTCTGATCATACTCAATGCCATTTCGTACGCGGCATATCTGGTACTGGCGCGTGAACTGCTGCAGCATTATCACACCCTGACGGTCTCAAAATACACATTTTTAATCGGAACAGTGCTTGTTTTACCTTTCGGTTATGGCGATCTGAGTACTACTAATTTCATTGGAATGGAACAGGCAATAGTCCTTAAAATTCTCTTTATAATCATTTTTACCACCTTTGTCACCTATCTGCTCAATGCATGGGCAATCGTTAAAGCCGGTCCGACTCTCGTAGGGGCCTATATATACCTGCAGCCCATACTGGCTGCTATTATTGCGGTTGTGCTTAAAAAAGATGAACTGAACATGCAGAAAATATTGGCAATATTGCTGATTTTTGCGGGAGTCTTCATCACCTCAACAAAAAATAAATGGTACAAATCAAAAGCATGACAGGATTCGGTTCTTCAGAAATGGAGAACGATCAGTGGCGCATCCGAACCGAAATCAAGTCGCTTAACAATAAATTCTTCGACCTCAATCTCAGACTACCCAAGTCGTTTAAAGACAAGGATATCGAATTGAGACAATTGTTGAGCAACAAGATAAACAGAGGTTCGGTATCAGTGCAGATATTTGCCGATCGCAAAGACAATACCTTACAGAACGATGCACTCAGTCTTAATTTGCCTCTGGCCCGTTCATTTCACGATAAAATACAGACACTTGCAGGCGAGCTGGGATTGCAGTCCAAAGACCTGATGGCTACCATCATCTCATTTCCGGATGTCATACGTTACGAAGAAAACGTGTCGTCGGAAGAAGACTGGAATATGGTGAAAGGCAGTGTAGATGAGGCATTCGAATTATTCGATGCATTCCGGCTTCAGGAAGGCAAGGCTATCAGTGCCTATATCAAAGACTGTGTAGAAAAAATCAAGAGCTATTTAAAAAGTGTTGAGCAGGAAGAACAACCCAGAAGGGATAGTATAAAGGGTCGTTTGCTGCAGTCTCTCACCGAGAATAAGGAAGACATCAGTGTTGATCAGAATCGCTTTGAACAGGAGATGATATACTACCTTGAAAAATACGATATTGGAGAAGAAAAAAGCAGACTCAACCACCACATCGGGTTTTTTATAGAGTGTCTTGAAAAAGATGGCAGCGGCAAAAAACTGAATTTCATCGCACAGGAAATGGGACGCGAAATCAACACCATAGGCAGCAAAGCCTATTTCTTCCCGATTCAGCAGGCAGTGGTGCTCATGAAGGAAGAACTCGAAAAGATCAAGGAACAGCTTCTGAATGTGCTGTAATTAAAGGATGAAAGAAGAGCAGGAGCCAATACAGAATTCGGGTGCTGCAGCGCTTCGTCCGTTGTTGTTTTCCATTATGTTGGCTGCAGGACTCGCAGCCGGCATGCAAATTAACCGCGAGAAAAAAGACAAATTTTCTCAGATTTTCGACATTATTCAAAAAGACTATGTAGACAGTACCAGAAAAGATTTGCTGGAGGAGAATACCATTGATTATTTACTGGCACAACTCGATCCACACAGCTCTTATATTCCTGCAAGGCTTACCGAAATCAACGAAAGGCAAATCAGAGGAAATTACCAGGGGCTGGGAATAGAATATATCCAGTTCAGGGACACACTTTTTGTATTTAATACATTTCCCGGTGGTCCTGCAGACAAGGCAGGTATTATGCCCGGCGACAGGTTGCTGAGTGCCGGAAAAACAGATCTGACAGATACGCTCAGCAATACAGAAATCCAGGAAGCCATGCTGGGTGAAAAAGACAGTAAAGTGAAGATAAGGGTATTCAGACGCAGTAGCGGAAAATACCTCGATTTCAATATTACACGCGAACAGATTGTCATGAACAGCAGCGAGGTGTATTACATGGTGAATAAAACACTTGCCTACATCAGACTTGAAAGATTCAGCGGTAATACACATGCCGAATTTATGAAGGCGATGGATATTCTCAGGCAGAAGGGAATGAAAGACCTGGTCATTGACCTGCGCAATAACGGTGGAGGATTATTATCGGAGGCGGCCGCAATTGCCAACGAATTTTTACAAAAAGACGAGATAATTTCTTACACTTACGGCTTAAGACGAGATAAAAATTTTTACAAAGCAGATGGCAGAGGAAGTTTTAAGGATGGGAGATTGGTTTTGCTGATTAATCACAATACGGCGTCGGCCAGCGAAATTCTAGCCGCAGCACTTCAGGATAATGACAGGGCGGTTATCATAGGCAACCGTTCGTTTGGAAAAGGTCTGGTACAGGAACCCTTCCGCCTTACCGATGGTTCGATGTTAAGGCTTACCATAGCGCGATACTACACGCCCAGCGGAAGGAGTATTCAGAAAAGCTATGACAAGAATATTGAGAGTTACAGAAATGAAATATACAGCCGCGACCAGTTGAAGGACACACTCAACCCGGTGCTGGATTCGAGTATTAAGAAAGAGTTCTTCAGCAAGAACGGCAGATTGCTGACAGCAGGCGGCGGAATAAGACCTGATATTTTCCTGCGCGATACCATCAATGACAGCACAGAAATTGAGATGTTAATGCCCGGATTATTTTACAGCCGGATATTTGACATCTATGTGCTGGATCACATGTCAAAACAAATAGATAAAAAGCTTTCTATGTTCAACGACGAGATGACATTTCAGAATTATTACACGGTTTCGCAGACCGATGTCATCCGTTTCATAAAAAAAGCGAGTGCTGTACCTTATCTGAGAAACCTTAAATATTCGGCTAAAACAGCAGACATTATACGCAAGCATCTGAAAGCAGCTATGGCATACAGACTTTTTGGTGAAAAGGGATATTCCAGAATAATCAACCGCGAAGAGGGGGTTTTCTCGAAAACTTTGGAGGTTTTAAAGAATTACAAGCGAATTCTGAACATTGCAAGCCCAAACAGACGTAAATTTGACTACTAATTTATAAAATGTTTCAATCTGTCATTTCTTTGATTCCTATTCTTGTGCGTGTGGTTTTTATGGTCATGTTCATACTGATCTTCGATTTGTATGCTTTTCAGGCTGTGAGAACGCTTACCGAGGGCATGCAAATAACAGGACGCCGGATTATCCGCATAGGATTCTGGGTTCTGAGCATAAGTTTTTACATACTGGCTTTGCTGGCAATGGGCGGATATCTGGTGCATGCATCCCGCACATTCTTTGTCATAGTGACCGGATTATTCTTCGCCATGTTTCTGGCAAAGATTCTGATGATACTTCCATTGCTGATGGAAGATATTTACAGAATATTTCACAAGATAGTTTCTTTTTTCAAGCCTTCGATCACCACGGATGAAGAGGGGAATGGTGCTTCACTGATATCGAGAAAGAGATTTATTTCGCAGATAAGTGCCGGTATCGGAGCCCTTACATTCACCGGACTCAGTTATGGCATAGTAAGAGGAGCTCACCACTATAAGACACACTATACCGATATCCCTTTAAAAAATCTTCCTCCCGGTTTCAAAGGTTTGAGAATAGGGCATCTCAGTGATATACATTCGGGAAGTTTCTGGGATAAACGCGCAGTAGAAAAAGGTGTCGACAAACTGATGCGCGAGAAACCGGACATCATATTCTTTACCGGTGATCTTGTTAACAGCCTCGCCGACGAAATGAACGAGGATTATATCAGAATATTCAGCCGGCTGAAAGCGCCAATGGGTGTTTATAGTATTCTGGGGAATCACGACTACGGCGACTACCACCAGTGGCCCGACAGGAATACATTTAACGAAGGCAATAACTTGCAATCCAACAAATCTCACATGTCGCCGATGCAGCTGGCCAATCTTGACAAGCTGAAAGAAATTCACGCCGTTATGGGCTGGGATTTACTGCTGAATGAAAACAGGATACTGCAAAGAGGTGAAGACAAAATTGCACTGATAGGGGTTGAGAATTTTGGTGCCAAGGGCAGGTTTGCGCGTTACGGTGTTTTAAGCGAAGCTTATGCAGGTACCGAAATGTATCCCGTCAAATTGCTGCTGTCTCACGACCCCAGTCACTGGGAGGCACAGGTGACAAAAAAATACACAGACATTGATGTCACGTTTTCCGGGCATACGCACGGAGCTCAGTTTGGAATAGAAACGGCCGGATTTCAGTGGAGTCCCATCAAATATATGTACAAGCAATGGGCGGGTCTGTATAAAAGCGGCGAGCAATTCATTTATGTCAACAGAGGTTTCGGATATCTGGGGTATCCTGGTAGACTCGGTATACGGCCCGAAATAGCCATCATTACTCTAAGTTAAAAAATCGCTTTTCAAATCCGGTAATTAAAATCGCGAAACATGAATTGTAAAATTTTACCCTTAAAGTTTTGAAACAGAACCCCGGTAAATATTTTCAGTTAAATAAATCTAAATTGGTGCTATTGTAGAGATTCGGCAATAGAGAATCATATATAATTGAGATTCACTGTCAAAGAAATAAATTTGGTATAAAAAAATATTTTAATTTCATAATTAATTGTTTTTATTTGTCGCGCCGTAATCAGTTAATGAAAGAATCGAATATCAGATTAACCTATGTAATAGACGACGATGAGGTTATCAAGTATCTTACCGAGTTGATGTTTAAACAGCTTGATTTTTCTGAAAAAACTGAGTTTTTCATGGATCCTGTTCTAGCTTTTGCAAAACTGAAATCTCTGGCCGAAAAAGATGAACAATTACCTGATCTGATTTTTCTCGACCTCAAGATGCCTGCTATGGACGGCTGGTGTTTTTTGAATGCGATGAGCGAACTCAATCTTAAAAAGGAAATACCGGTTTTTGTGTTTTCATCCTCTATCAACGAGGATGATATTATAAGGTCAAAACAATACGTTAACGTAAAAGATTATATAATTAAACCACTTACAGTTCACAAGGTCAATAAAATACTGCGACAACTGATCTAGCTTATTTTTCTTGGTGTAAAATTCGCTATATTTGGCAACGAAATTGACTTATTGAGGTATGCCGAACGATGTGTTCCGGCAGCATGCTTTCAATATGAGAACAGTTTGACCCGGTAAAATATCTAGAAATTAAATGAGAAAGGAAATTGGTAATAGTTCAGACTTATTCTCAGAACTGCAACAACATTTACCGGGTGTATTTTTCAATGGGAATTTCGATGGAAAATACAATTTTCAATATATCAGCGACAACTCTTCCACCCTGATAGGGTATACTCCCAACGAGCTGATTGAACAGGGTATGACACTGGCAGATCTGGTGCATCCCGAAGACCGAGAGGAATTAAAACGAAGTCATAAGGAACAATTTGAAAACAAGCTTCCCATTGTCAACGAATTCAGGGTAGTTTGCCGCAATGGTGAAATTAAATGGCTCAAGGAAATTACCTCTTATTACCGCGATTCTGAAACCGGACAGTTTAAACTGGAAGGTTACGCATTCGATATCACCGCCCGCAAAACAGGGGTCAGTATTGCAGATGCTTATCTTTCTTACCAGAATGCCGTTAACAGCGGCAGCCTTGTTTCTATTACCGATTTAAAAGGCAATATCATATTTGCAAACGATAATTTTATAGAAGTATCCAAATACAGCAGACAGGAATTGATAGGGGCAAATCACAATATTATCAATTCCGGATATCATCCCAAAGAATTTTTCGAACTGATGTGGAAAGACATACTCGACGGAAAAATATGGAGGGGACAGTTGCGCAACAGAGCAAAGGACGGATCAATTTACTGGGTAGACACTATCATTTCTCCCATCACCGGAAAGGACGGGAAAATTCAGCAGTTTCTGTCGATTCGCAATGTCATAACCGAGCAAAAGGAGAAAGAATACAGTTTGATGGAGAGTGAGGCACTTAACAGAAGTGTGCTTGTTTCACTTAATGCTTCCATTGCCATCATTCAGGAGTCGGGGAATATCGAAAAAGTCAATGATAACTGGGTAAGATTTGCATCGCGTGGAACCGACCACAAATTTCTGAATTCTGAGACAGGCAGCAATTTATTCGGAAAGCTGAACGACCTCAGTGCCAAAGGCGATCAGGCATCGCAATTGATTTACGAAGGCATCATGCAGGTCCTGAAAGGCGATAAAGAAGTTTTCGAGTTTGAGTACCCTTGTCCGGATTCTGCAACAGAAAAATGGGTACTGGTACATGTTTCGAAATTCGAGAATGACATCAAGCGACTTGTGCTTAGTCATTTTGATATCTCAGAGCGAAAACTGCAGGAAAAAGCCATTCGCATGAGCGAGGCCAGAATGGTGGAGGCGCAGCGCCTTGCAAAAATAGGAAGCTGGGAACTCGATGTGTCAAACAATATGCTGGTTTGGTCTGAAGAAAACTACAGGATATTCGAGAAAGAAAATAACGGTGAACCGGTTACCTATGAAATGTTTCTCGAAACCGTTCACCCTGACGACCGCGAATATGTAAATAAAATTTATACAGAATCCGTAAAAACAAAAACACCCTACAACATCGTTCACAGATTACTGTTTAAAGACGGAAGGGTTAAATACGTTAATGAGCAATGTGCGACATACTATGACAGCAAGGGAAAACCGGTGCGCTCAGTAGGCACTACTCAGGATATCACACAGCAGAAGGAATCAGAGATTCTGCTCGAAAACCAAAGAATAAGATACGAGAACGTGGTTGAGAATATCAGCGACGGCCTGATTATAGACGATATTGACGGTAAGGTTGTATTTGCCAACAAGCAGTTCATGGATATGATAGGCATATCTGAAGAAGATCTCAAAACTTTTGTGTTTGATGATTTTGTAGCCGACGAATACAAGGACACGATACGGAACAGGCATATACAGCGGATGAAAGGTGAGGAAGTGAGCAATGTGTTTGAATACGTGGGACTGCACAATGACGGACGGAGAAGATGGTTTGAAGCCAGGGTAACCAAAATCCTCCACGACAAAAAAATAATAGGCACCCAATCCGCCATTCGCGACATAACCGATCAGAAACAAAGCATAGATTTACTGAAAGCTTCGGAGGCCGAAAAAACCAATCTGCTGCATGAACTCAATCAGAGATACAACGAGCTGATGCAGTTTAATTACATTGTTTCACATAATCTGCGCGCGCCGATTGCCAATATCATGGGACTGGCGGAAATGTTCAATATGAATGGCATAGATGAAGACGAAAAAAAGCAGATCATCAACCATATTCAGTTTTCCATACTCAAGATAGACGAATTAATTAACGACCTCAACATCATTCTCGCAGCCAGATCGGATATACATTCCAAAAAAGAGAAAATGGTGTTTTCGGATATTATAGAAAGGGTAGAGAAAACACTGGACAAACAAATACGCGATAGCAAAACCAGGCTGAAGGTGAAAATAGAAAAAGATGCTGAAACCATATACAGCATCAAGAGTTTTATCAAAAGCACCCTTTATAATCTGGTAAATAATGCCATAAAATACCGCGACCCGAAACGCAACCCGGTTATCAGTATCGAAATCAGTCGCAAAGAAGATCAGATTGAAATAAAGGTAGAAGACAATGGCATAGGCATAGACCTGGAAAAATACGGCAAAGACATTTTCGGCCTGTATAAACGCTTTCATCCTTCATTCGAGGGCAAGGGGCTTGGTCTGAACATGACCAAAACCCAGGTTGAATCACTTGGCGGTTCCATCTCCATAGAAAGTCATCCGGGCGTAGGTTCGGTGTTTACAGTTCTACTTCCGATTAACGAAGGCAAAAGGAAAAACAGCGATGAAAAATGAGCTTATGCCTGATAAGTTTTTTATAAGTCATGCAAAACTCAGAACTTTTTTATGGCTTTTTGTCCTGCTGCAGTCATACACTGTATATCCAGCAGTTTCTGAACAGCGAAGGTCGCTTGGAAAACTAACACCCGAACGCAGTAGTTTCGACGTCGTCAGCTATAAGATTTTTCTAAAAGTAAACCCTTCGCAAAAATTTATCAGCGGAAAAAACACCATCAGGTTTAAGATGGTACAAAGCACTGCTGATATCAGTCTCGACTTTAGCAGAGACATGGATATAACATCAGTTTTATTCAGGGGAAACAAGATTGCTTTCAAAAGGAAAGGCGATGTTTTTAAGCCCATGTTCGGATTTGACCTCCTGAAGGACAGCCTTTATGATATTACTGTTGAATTTGAAGGAGAACCACATGTGGCAGAGATGCCGCCATGGAAAGGCGGTTTTGTCTGGAAAAAAGACAACGGTGCCAATGACTGGGTAGGATTGGCATGCGAGAGTCTCGGACCTTCGGCCTGGCTGCCCTGCAAAGACCACTGGTCTGACGAGGCAGACAGTGTCGAAATGCATCTTACAGTGCCTGAAAAACTATGCGGCGTATCCAATGGCAAACTGGTATCGGTAAGTAATGCCGACAGCGGCTACAAAACCTATCACTGGAAAACGTGCAACAACATCAATACGTATAATATCAGTGTGAATGTCGGTGATTACACTTTGATCAGAGATACATTTTACGGCATTAACATTCTGCCGCTCGACTATTATGTTTTGAATTACAACCGCGACAAGGCTGAAAAACATTTTTTACAGGTGCATGGCATGTTGACGGCTTTTGAAAATTATTTCGGCGCTTACCCCTTTCCGGAGGATGGATATAAACTTGTGGAGACGCCATACTGGGGCATGGAACATCAGAGCTGCATCGCCTACGGCAACAATTACAGGAACAACGAGTTCGGGTTCGATTTCATTATCATTCACGAAAGCGGACACGAATGGTTTGCGAACAGCATCACCGCCGGCGACCCTGCCGACATGTGGATACACGAAAGCTTTACTACTTATTCGGAGGCTTTGTATCTGGAATACACCGTCAATAAAACCAGAGCCGTCGAATACCTGCTGACTCAGAAGAAGAAGATTGTTGGCAAGAGACCCGTTCAGGGTCCAAGAAATGTGTATTACCACAACACCAAAGATGCCGACATGTATTATAAAGGAACGTGGATGCTGCATGGCATGCGCAGCGTTCTCAACAACGATTCGATCTGGTTCGGATCCCTGCGTCAATTGAGCGACAGTTTCAGACATGAAATTATTGGCAGTGAAGATGTGATATTGTTTTTAAACAGGAGGACCGGATATAACTGGGATGCCTATTTTCATCATTATCTTAACCGCACGCACTTACCACTTCTCAGCATTCAGGCTTCATTGCCGCATGATGGCGTCATCACTTACACATTAAAACTGAGCCGGGTGGCAAACGATTTCGTAATACCTCTGCATTTCAGATATGGGGAAACAACGCATCACATCACCCTCCATGCCGGACAAACGGTGGAGATAAAGCTAAGTGCCAGTGCTGATTTGTACAGGTACCTGAACGAGTATTTTTTGCTGGAGATAAGAAGGGGGAAGTCGAAAGATGATGGTAATAGATAAGAGAAGACTAAAGCCCGCCATGAATGCGTGCCGACGAAGGAGGCTCTGCTTAATGGACTAAAGACTAGAGACGAAAGATGTTACATTAAAGAAATTATCAGACAAGCAGTCATATATATTTTATGAATAAGAGAACATCTAAACTATCAGTATTCTTTCTTACTATACTAATGTTTGCAGTTGCAGCTTGCAATCAACAATGTCCAGAACCCGAATTTGCTACACGTCCGGAATCTAAGTTATTACAATTTGATACCATGACAATAAAGGGGAAAAGGTTCAAAGGTAAAATGAGGGTATTTTCAACAGAGTTTTATTCTCGGTCTACTCCTCCTGTATCAAGTATGTTTATTACCAACGTTATTTTTGAAATTGACGGGAGATGTGTGTACCGGATTCTGGATAGTGTAAGTTGGGGATACAATACAAAAGTGAAAATTTTTGATTTTAACATGAGAGAAGGCGATACGATTTTGTTTAGCGAATGTGTAAATCCACAGAACAGGAATATAAATATAACCCAATTGATTCTGCATAATATAATGCATTTTAAAGGAGATTCTATTTTTGTTTTTGAACATCGGAATTTGAATACTGATAGCAGTCAATTTGATTTAAATACCTCCAGATTCTATTTTATATCAGAAAAAACAAGCGTGTATGGAGAATGTGCAGGTTTTATCGATGAAGAAGAAAAAAAAATCGAATATTGGTATACAAATGGTTTCTTTGACCAAAGTCAACTATACAGATTTTATAGATGGGAAAAAGTAAGGTTGTTGTAATTCCTTTAAATGAATATATTTCTTAGCACCTGCTTTCTTTCGTTACTGTTTATTCTTACCGGTAGTGAAGTAAAGTCGGATGAAAATCAATGCAATGTTCAATTTGTATTCATCAACGATCGTGATACAGTAATTGTGTCTATGAATGATATTCAATTTGTTAAATATAAAAAGAATGAATGTATTTTAAGTATTGATTCCATTAAAGCTGCTGAATTGATAAAAGTG
>CAZRKA010000007.1:23677-38698 GCA_964600345.1 uncultured Chitinophaga sp.
TTTAACAGTATCATTAAATCTAAGACCGGTAAAATAATACCGGGTGGCATTCTTATCAAATTTAATGATTCAATTGCAGAAATAGCAGGGATATTGGATTATTACGGCTCTGAAATGCCTCCTGATATTTATTGTGAAACATTTAACCGGCACTTCAAATCAGACTCTAATCAGGTAGTTTTTTCCATCAATTATTACTCAGAATATTACGATAAAACTGAACACGTTTTTGGGGAAGAAATATATCAATGCCTTAAATCAGAAGGGAAAGTTTATTAATTGCTTAGATCCCATCATTTAAGCAAAACCAGCGGTGTTTTTCCGGTATAAGCTAAATCTGCGTTCAAGAAAGCGACAAAGCCTATTATCATTTTAAAATGATGAATCTCGGTGATAATTTAGTTGTTGATATATCTGAAAAACCTTAAATTTATAATAGAAACTGAAAAGCTGAATATGTTGATCCGGCATATAAACAATATTGTTTTCAAGATAGAATTTCAGCCGGCAAAACTGTCAGCATCAGGATTTTCAGGATTAAGAGATAAACAGGATGACAATAGATGAATTAACGTATAAGATCAATGGCTGCGCTATGAAGGTTCACAATGTACTTGGAAACGGCTTTCAAGAAGTGATTTACCAGAGGTGCCTTGCTATTGAGATGGAATATGCCGGCCTGGATTTTGGAAGAGAGGTGGAACAAAAAATATACTATGGAAAAAGAGAAGTAGGAACCAGAAGAGCAGATTTTGTTGTTGAGGATAAAGTAATTGTGGAATTGAAAGCAGTCATCACCCTGGAAGATGTGCACCTGGCGCAGGCTAAGAATTATGTTATAGCTTATAATTTTACCATTGGCTTGCTTATCAATTTTGGGGCTAAAAGTTTACAATTTAAGAAAATTTACAACCCTCGAATAAATCCTGAACATCCTGAAATCCTGTAAATCCTGATGCGGACAGTAATTGTGGAATTTAATGGTTTAATAATAAACCTCCTCAATCTTTTTGCTTTCTCCTAAAAAAAATTAAAAAATTATTCCTCCCCGCATAGGGGTAAATTCAAACAGCGTTGTCTTAAGGCTGTTATGAAGCATTTAAGTATATTATTTTTACTATTTGGATTTACGCTGGCGGGCAAGGCGCAACAATATTCCCAAACCATAAAAGGAACAGTGACAGATAAGAATCTGCTCAGTCCGATAGCAGGTGTGAAGGTGCGCATAGATGCCGATACCGCCAATATAGCCATTACAGACAGCAACGGCTATTACGAAATTAAGAATGTAGCAGTGGGCAGGGTGCGCATCACCGCTTCTCACCAGGCTTATGCCGAAGTTAATATTCCCAATCTGCTGCTCACCAGCGGCAAGGAACTTGTGGTCAATATTCAGATGGAAGAACAGATTACTTCTCTCAGGGGATTTAGTCTGAAGTCTAAGTCGAGTAAACTGAAAGCGAGCAATGATATGGCAGTAGTGAGTGCCAGAGCCTTCTCTGTTGAGGAAACACAGAAGTTTGCAGCAGCAGTTAACGATCCCGCCCGTATGGCCACTTCGTTTGCCGGTGTGGTTGGGGCCGATGACGGCAATAATACCATTGTTATCAGAGGTAATTCGCCTGCAGGTATGCTTTGGAGAATGGAAGGAATTGATATTCCCGGCCCGAATCACTTTTCAAGTTTCAACGGCAGCGGCGGCGGTATTTCTATACTCAGCGCACAGCTTCTGGGCAATTCTGATTTTATGACCGGTGCTTTTGCAGCCGAATACGGCAATGCCCTTAGTGGGGTATTTGATCTGAGACTCAGAAAAGGAAACAGCAAAAAAAGAGAGTATACTTTTCAGGCGGGATTTTTAGGTCTCGACCTGGCAGCTGAAGGTCCGCTGAGCAAAAAAGGCGGTAGCTTCCTGGTCAATTACCGCTATTCAACGCTGGGCATTATTAAGCAATTGGGTGTAGAACTGGGACCCAGTTCAACTTTATTTCAGGATCTGTCATTTAACATTGCTTTGCCAAAAGGCAAGATGGGCAGCATCAGTTTCTTCGGATTTGGCGGCATCAGCACCCAGCTTCAGAGTGCAAAGAAAGACAGTTCGGCGTGGAAATACCGTTCAGACAGATACAATATTTTCTACGGCAGCAATACGGCTGCAACCGGTATGACACATCTGATTAACCTGACGCGTCGAAGCACATTGCGCTCGGTAGTCCTGTATTCGCTCAACAGCATCAGCGATAAGGGCGAGTATTTTGAAGATGATTACATTCATACTTATACGCACTGGAAAAGTATTATCGGAAATAACAAAATGGCCATCAGTTCTACTCTGAATCACAAATTCAGTCCGGCACTGCACCTGCGTGCCGGTGTGATTGCCAATTACTGGTTTTACAAAACCGAACAAAAATCGCTCGATTCATTGGGTGCTTTGAGGACTTATCTGGACAATAAGGGAGAGACCTCTTATCTTCAGGGTTTTGCTCAGATTAAAGCGAGATTGGGCAAAAAACTCAACCTCTTCGCCGGTTTCCACGCCATACACATGCAGCTCAACAACACTTATTCGGTAGAACCGCGCGTGTCTGCCCGATACGACCTGAATCAAAGGCAGAGTTTAAGCATGGGTTACGGACTTCACAGTCAGTTGCAACTACCCGGTGTATACTTTGCACAGGTGACAGGAGCGGATGGAGAGAAAATTTATCCCAACAAGCAACTCGGTTTTAGCAAAGCACATCACATCGTCGCTTCTTATGAAATCAGTTTTAAAGGTCACAGCCGTCTGAAATTTGAGTCCTATTACCAGCATCTGTTTAAAATACCGGTAGGTGCCGATCCATCAAGTACAAGTTCATTGCTCAACCTCGGATTCGGTCTGGTTTCAGATCCACTGGTCAACAAAGGCATGGGAAGAAATTACGGTATGGAGATTACTGCTGAAAGATTTCTCAACAAAGGTTTTTATTATCTCTTGTCGGCTTCTTTGTACAACAGCGAATACAAGGCGCACAACGGCAAATGGTATACTACAAAATACAACGGTCGTCACGCTCTTACATTCACCGGTGGAAAGGAAATCAAGATCAGAGGCGACAAAAAAATGTTCGGATTCAATATCAAAACCACCTGGTACGGCGGGTTCAGGGAGACACCTGTGGATGTAGAAAAATCGCGTATGACGCTCAGCACTGTCCGCGACGAAAGCAGACCGAACAGCATACAATTACCTGCTTATTTCAGAACAGATTTAAAGTTTTCGTACCGCATCAACCATGCAAAATTCAACAGTGTATGGAGTCTGGATATTCAGAATGCAAGCAACAGGAAAAACATCGGCGGAACCTATTACGATGTCGACCGCGAAGAGATGAAAACGTGGTATCAGACGCCGTTGATTCCGGTGTTTAGCTACAAAATCGAATTTTGACGTAGGGCGAGGGAGATTGGAGATGGAAGAGTAGGAGAGTAGAAGATAGAGGAGAGGAGAGGAGTAGAAGAGTAGGAGATTGACCTTCCTATGCGAGTGCTTCGGTAGGCTAGAGAAAGATTAAAGATTGGGGAGAGACTTTTTAATACTAAAAGAGCGAAAAATAATCATAGTGATAATGTTTGAATGTTCAAGCTCAGAAAGGATGTTAGAAAGCAAATGTCATAAAGCCCCCGACTTCAGTCGGGGGTCAGAATTACGAAACGAAATGGGCTTTAGCCCTGAATAGGAATGCAGGATTAAGGAGAAGAGAGGAGGAGTAGATAGAAGAGTAGATGAGGAGGATAAGATAGAAGAGGAGAGGATGGAAGAGAAGAGGATAGAAGAGACCTACCTACGCAAATGCTACGGTAGGCGAGGGAGAGGATAGAATCAATGCGATGAATATAAATGGGGGATAAAAGTGGAAAGAAAGAATAATCATCATAAAAGGGATTTCAGCCCTGAAGGGGCTTAATATATTAGCCCGGCTTGCCCCGTGGCGTGTCGACGAAGGAGACTCTGCCATGGGGGAATGCGAAAAAAAAAAATTTAAAAGAAGAAATAAAAACATTAACAACAACATCATGAAATCAAGTATCATATATTACAGTATCCTGTTGATCATTGTGATCAGCGCAGTATCCTGCCGCGAAGACCGCCGCTGGATCAAGGGGGAGGGAAACAATGTCACCAACACCAGAATGCCCTCGGGTTTTAAAGGTATCAATCTGTCGATGGATGCCACAGTCGAAGTTTACAGAGATTCCGTGTTCAGGGTAGAGCTTACAGGTCAGCAGAATATTCTGAATGTGATTGAAACTTACAGCAAGGGAAATTCACTCTATATCGGAGTGGAGAGATTTACGGTCATTCGAAAACACAATCCCATTACGATCAGGGTTTACATGCCGGAAATAGAAAATCTGGATGTGAGTGGCAGCGGTTTAATTTCCTGTGTAGGCAATTTTAATTCTTACCGCTTGTATACCAATATCAGCGGTTCGGGCGACATCGTTTACAGAGGCTCGGTAAGCAGACTTTTTTCGGCCAATATCAGCGGCTCGGGCAGCATTAGAAATGAGAGCAGTGCTGTGTGCAGTGAAGCGATATACACAATAAGCGGCTCGGGTAATATCAATGCGGAATGGCTGAAAGCCATCGATGTGGATGCCAGAATCAGCGGCTCAGGCGACCAGAGAATTTACGCCACAGGCTCTCTGAAAGCATCAATTTCAGGCAGTGGCGATATTTATTACCGCGGTTCGCCTTCTATCAATTCGCATATTTCAGGAAGCGGAAGGCTGATACCGATCTATTAAATCAAAGAACATGTACCCAAACATCAATATTAAAGTTAATCCTGACAAAACAGGTTGTTTAAGGAATGATATTAAAACAAGCAATAGCAGATATATATTTGCATGCAGAATTAAAGAACATGACAAACACTGCCATGAAGGGACAGGAGGCAATCAGTGCGAATGCTGAATTTGAAATTGTATTCAGGCAGTATTATGAAGGATTGTGTCGTTACGCCGGACTTTGGATCAAGGATGATGATGAATCGGAGGAGATAGTTCAGAATGTATTTGTCAAACTTTGGGAAAAACGAGCCGGCATCCGCATTGATACATCGCTTAAAGCCTATCTTTATAAATCGGTCTACCACGCCTCTCTCAATTTTATAAAGCACAGAAAAGTAAGAGAAGAATATTTACACATGAAAGAAAAGCTTGAAGAACATAGCGAAATCAATCAGGAGCACAGTCTGAAGGAACTCGAGGGAAGGATAGAAAAAGCCCTGCTCGAATTGCCCGAACAGTGCAGACTGATATTCAGCATGAGCAGGTTTCAGGAGCTCAAATACCGCGACATTGCAGAGATACTCAATATTTCTGTAAAGACGGTCGAAAATCAGATGGGAAAAGCCTTAAGACTTATGCGAATGAATCTGGCTGATTATCTGAACATATTATTTATCATCATTCACTTTTTAATTAATAACTGATCATGGTCGACGAAGAATTAATCGTTAAATATCTGGCAGCTGAAGCCGAAGACCATGAAATGGCAATGGTGGAAGCGTGGAGAAAATTATCACCCGAAAATGAGGCGCGTTTCAGACAACTGGAAAAACTCTGGATTAGCAGTTTAGCCATCGATAAGAAGAGAATTTTTGATACTGATAAAGCCTGGAAAAAAGTGGAATCAAAAATTGCATCCGGGCAAAATGGCCGTGTTATCAATATAAGGCGAACCTGGCTGGCAGCTGCTTCACTGGCATTGATCATAGGCATTTCTGCTCTGGTATTCAATATCAGCAACAAAGAAACTCTGATGAGCCTGTCTTCAAACGGAATTGAACAGAAATTGAAACTGAGCGATGGCAGTAATGTCATTTTAAGCGAAGGCAATCTTGTTTATCCCGAAGCATTTAAAGGAAACAGACGTAAACTGGAATTGCTGAAAGGACGCGCCTATTTCGATGTGAAAAGGGATTCGCTCAAACCATTCGAAATTAAAGCGGGATCAACGAGCATCACAGTGCTTGGTACAGGTTTCGAGATAAGCAACTCAGACGAATTTGTAACAGTGAAAGTGCATTCAGGCAAAGTGAGATTTTCTACACCTTCAGGTGAAAGAGTGCTGACTGCGGGCATGAGTTCCACTTACAGTTTATCAGGCAAAAGTATAGAGACAGTTGAGGACAAAAATGACAATAGTCTTTCATACGCAACAGGTTCACTGGTATTCAGAAATACCTCGCTTAAAAAAGTGGCCGAAGATCTTAACAGGTACTACAAAGGCAATCGCATTATCGTTTCTGAAGAGATGGCAGCGTGCAGAATTACCGCCAGCTTCGAAAAAGAAGAACTGTCATCAGTACTTGAGGTCATTAAACTGACACTCGAAGCGGAAATTCAATCGGATAAGCAGAAAGGCGAATACATCATTGAAGGAAAGGGTTGTCTGCCATGAAATATTTCATCACCCTGATTTTATTATTTGCCATTGGATTCAAAGCGCAGGCCCAGACTAATACACCGATACTGGACAGGAAAATTACAGTTAAAGTTGAAAGACAAACCCTGGCGAAAACGCTCAACATTATTTCTGAAACTGCCAATTTCAATTTTTCGTATAGCAGTTCGGTACTCAAGGCAAACAGAATTGTCAGCATCATGGCCGAAAACAGAACTGTTCGCGAAATACTCGATCAGCTTTTCAATAAGGAGCTGACCTATCAGCAAATCGGGAATCACCTGGTGCTTCAGAGGAGACCTGTACCGAAAAAAAGTAACAACGTGCAGGGCAACAGCGAGAAGCAGGTAAAATACAGTTACGTCATTACCGGTTATATCAGAGACCTCAGCAGCGGAGACGGCATACTGAATGCCAGTGTTTTCGAGAAGCAAACCCTGTCTTCAGGAGTTTCAGGCGATTTTGGATATTACCGTTTAAGCGTCGTCAGCCGTTCGCCCGAAATTAGTCTGAGGTTTTCGAAATCCGGTTACCGCGACACCATTGTTAAGATCAGATTTCAAAGCGACGGACTAAACGAATGTCATATCAATCTGATCAGTAATCAGGCACTTCTGTCTGATGAAACTTATAATGAAGACACTGTAAAGATTTCGACAGTAGCAGCCGATTCAACTGTAAAAGACAGCAGTAAACAGATAGCATTTGCCGACAGCAGCGATGCAAAACTTGTATGGTCCGACAGCAGTGACATAAAATTCAAACTTGAGGATACAAGGGCAGGAAAATGGCTGATTAGCGCAGTACAGAAGCTAAATGAAAAAAACATCAGGGATTCTATTCACCGCGACTGGCAGGTAACTTTTCTGCCTCCGATGGGCAGTAATGGCGAGCTGAGCGGTCTGGTAGTCAACAGGCTTTCGTGGAATATTATTGCCGGCTATAATGGCGGATTAAAGGGAGCCGAATTCGGAGGTTTGCTCAACGTGCTGCGCAAGGATATGGAGGGTGCTCAGTTTTCCGGTTTTGGCAATGTGGTTGGAGGCAATGTCAGCGGTGCACAGTTCGCCGGTTTTTTCAATCACAATATTGGCTTGGTTAATGCTTTTCAGGCTGCAGGTTTTTACAACTACAACCACGCCGATGCAGTTGGTGCGCAGTTTGCCGGTTTCATAAACCTTAACCATGGCAACGTGGACGGATTGCAGGCCGCCGGCTTCATGAACATCGCCGGTGGCGGTATATCAACCGTGCAGTTGGCCGGTTTCATGAATTTAACAGAACGAATTACGGGTGTTCAGGCAGCAGGATTTATGAATATTGCAGGCGGAAATTCGGAAGTGGTGCAGGTTGCAGGCTTCATGAATCTTGCCGACGAAATGTTTGGAACACAGATAGCGGGTTTTATGAATATTGCAGATTACAATGGCGGTGTTCAGGCAGCTGGTTTTATGAATATAGCCGACAAAATAGAGGGCGGTCAGATAGCAGGATTTATGAATATCGCACGCATAGTAAGAGGATTTCAGATTGGCGTTTTTAATATTGCCGATACTGCAGAAGGCTTTGTACTGGGAATATTTAATTTTATCGGCAACGGACTTCATCAGGTAGAAATGAGCACCAACGAACTAGGCATGTACGGGCTTGCCTATCGTTCGGGTTTGGAGAGATTGTACAGCAATGTGGTGTTTACAAGCGAGCTGCCCATGAGAGATTCAGCAACACTGATGAGCAATGGTTTTGGAATGGGAACGCGCATCAGAATCTCGGACGCTTTCAGAGTAACAAGCGACCTGACGGCACACCAGTTCACATTTAATTTCGTTTCCAATCATCTCAATCTGATGAGCAGACTAAATGTATCTCTGGAATGGAGAATTTTCAAGGGCTTTGCTGTATTTGGCGGCGCAAGTCTGGCCCACATGGTCAATCAGAAAAGCGACCCGAGGTACGAAAGCAGATTTAAAGAAATGGGACCCGATAATATATGGAAGTTTCAGAATAATGCATACGCTCAAAAAGCCTGGCTGGGATATCAGTTTGGGGTGAGGTTACTATAAAAACAAAGAGACCTGCTCAGTTAGAACAGGTCTTTTTATAGTTTGATATTTAGCGCTTAGAGTCTGGTAATCTTTACGGAGTAAACCTGAGTGCCGAAATCCAGATACAACATATAGATGCCCGGTTCGAGTTCTCTGATGGCAACACTTCCGCTGCATTCGCCTTTTAGTATTTCTCTTCCCTGCAAATCCGTAATCGTGTACACAGCGGCTTCGGAGGTATTAATTTCAAAACCGGCAGCAGACGGATTCGGATACACAATGATAAAATTACCTGCAGTGTTAAAGTCTGTTTTCTTAATACCGCTATAAACGGTTTCGCCTGATTCGGAGTGCACTACAATACGATAGTAGTTAACATTATCGGGCTGCAGGTCTTTGAAAGTGTAAACATTAGAACTTGCGCCGTTGTTGTTGCCTTTCAGATTTCCAATGACGGTCCAGTTGATGCCATCAATACTTTTCTGAACATCGAAATGACAGTTATGGACTTCATTGCCTGTTTCCCAGAACAGACTCACAGTTTTATCAGAGGCTTTAGCAACAGCTCTGAAATTAAATAGTGATACCGGAAGTGGAGTCAGCGGATTGCCAATGGCAAACGGAGAAAAAGTGCCGGTATATCCTGTAAAGGTGAAGGTACCGCTCGAAGAAGAGGTGCTGCCGCTTTGTGCATTCCATGCACCTGACTCGTAGTGATAGAGCGTTGGGGTAGTAAGACCACTTTCGTCACCGCCGTTCCAGTTAAAGGTGAAGTTGAGTCCGGAGCCGCCGTTGGCATTGGTTTTGCCGATGTCCCAGGTTCTTTTTACCCTGCCTTCATTGGAGGTAAAACCGGTATATCCGCTGACATAAACATCGTCGAGTAGCCTGACCGAGATATAGTCGGCACTGCCGGTATTGTTGCCAATGGTGACAGGTGTGTAAGAGCCGTTGTATAACGGGTATACAAAGCTGCCTGCGTTCGGTATATTGATAAGGATTTTGCCGCTGCCTGCAGTTTTAACGCAATTGCTGCTGTTATAGTTTAGGAAACCGGCACAGGTTAAATTGAAGTTTCCGATTTCAATGATTTTATTTGAATTGTTGAAATCCAAACGGCCGATGATGCGGTTCTGATCCAGCACAAGGGTATTGGGTGCTGTGGTACTCAATACGACATCTTTTCCGGCATCAGCTACTCCGCCGCACCAGTTGCCAGAAGTCTGCCAGTCTGTGCTGATAGTGCCATCCCAACGGCATACTGTTGTGCCGTAAACTGTTATTGAACCGCTGCTGCTATAAGCCGTTCCGCACGAACCGTTAACAAGTTTGGCCCTGTAAATACGGTTGGCTGATACAGAAGCATAATTCAGAGTGGTACTGGTATTGGCGACATCGGTCCATATTATCCCGCCATCAATGGAGTATTGCCATTTCTGTATGGTACCGGTATGACCACTGAGTGTCAGTGTTCCGGAGTTGGTGCCACCGCAATGTTCGTTGCTGCTCACAGTGCCTCCTACCGGAGCGGTACCGGCAACAACGCTGATGGTATAAATGGGCGTATTGACAGGCGAGCCGCAACCGCTGTTTTGAACAACTGCTCTGAAGTAATAGGTTCCTACCGATGCCAGATTATATGACATGGAGGTAGTGGTATTGCTGATATCTGTGATACCGGAAGCAAAGGTACTGCTGGTAGATACCTGCCATTTAACCACGCTGCCGCTATGGCCGAACAATGTAAAGTCGGCGTTGGCTCCGGCACATATGGTGTTATTAGCCGCCACGATATTACCTGCAATTGTAGTACTTACATAAACCGGTGTAGAAGAGGTAGCGAGATTGGAGCAGCCGCTGATTGTGTTAACAACAACACGGTAGTAAGTGGTATTGACAATATTGCTGGCCGTATAGGTGCTTGCAGTGCTGGCAATAGTGGTACCTGCGGTGAGGAAGTTGTCGAGAGACGATTCCCAGCGTACGATGGTGCCTGTCAGTCCGCTTAATGTAAGCAGGGTGCTGTTGCTTCCTGAACACACCGAAACGTTGCCGCCTGTGATGGTTCCCGAAGGCGCACCGTTGATAAAGACGCTTCTGGTAAAGACAACCTGTGAGGTAGTGTTATCATTTGGCATACCACCAAATTCTATGATACTGCCAATAGAAGATGAAACCGGAAAGTCGTTCCACAAACCGCTTCCTGTATACATGTGTCCATAGTCTTCTTCGCCGGGGCTCGACGAATTGAGGCCCGGCCAGTCGTTTGGTTCGCCGCTGGACCAGCCGTTGTAAACACCGCTTACAGGTAATACACCGCCGGATCCCCAGGCATTCTGAGAAGAAATCTTCATGCCCCGCTCAGGACCGGTAATCCAGTAGAAATTGCCGTCGGCAGCCGCCTGACTGGCATATAAGGTATACCCCAGCGCTGAATTGATTTCGAGATAGTTATCCGAACAGCCTATCCACGAATTCATTCCGACAAGTACTGAAGAAAAACTGTTTTCTGATTGAGCAGAAACAGTAGCCAGATATCCTTCGCGTCCGAAGTACGATAAACCGGCTGCATAATTTCTGGCATTAGTCCAGCTGGTGCCTGTTCCGTAATACTCGTAAAAATGTCCGTTGAGGATGTTGTAGTATTTGATACCTACAACAAAACTTACCAATCTGCTTTCAGGGTTACAAACTGCAGAAGTTGTAGTAAGTGTCACAGTGCGCATCAGTGCCTGCCAGTTGGCCGCTGTTGTGGTCCCTGAAAAGACCAGACTTCGGGTAGCCGTATTGAATGCAGCAGCACTTATTCCGGATGGCAGCGTACCGGTATACGAAAGCACATCGCCGCTGGTATAGCTACCCGTGATTGATACCGTGAAACCGGTGATATTGCCATTGGCTGTAAGAACAATACCGGGATCTACTACAGTAGCAGTATTGTTGTTGATGTTGATCACAGAATTTGTTCCGCTGATGTTGGCAGTTGTTGCACTCTGAGAAAAGAGGTCGGGGATAAGAAAACCGAGAAATAAAATAATAGCAATCCCTCTGCTGCTTAACCTGGTAGTGTTTTTTAAGTAATTATTCATCATTCTAAATAGTTTGAACGATGCAAAGCTATATTGAAAAACCACATAATGCAATCAGCTAAGTGTCTGATTATAATTCAATTAGTATTAAATACTCAGTGCATTACAAGAGTCAGATTAAATAATACCGGAATCAGAAGACATAAAAGTGTTAAGTTATTATATTTCAACACTATACATATTTTTCATTTGCATGACAGGTCCTTTGAAGCCATTGTTTTAAAGCTGTAAATCAGGCTTACAGCATGGGTTTTACACCTAATATAATTTGATAATTGTCCTGTTTTTAAACAGTCTCAAAATTTGGAATCAGCCGGACTTGCAAATTGATAAATTGCAACAATTACCTGTTAATCAGGATTTTTAGACTGTTTTTATAGTTTTATTTAATCGGGCTGTTAATGCGGTTAAACAAAGCAGAAAAAAACATGAAAATTTTTGAAAATATTTTTCAAAAGGTCTGTTTATCAGTCGTTTTTATCCAAATTTTTACAAAATGAAGCTGAAAAACCAACCCTGAACCGGCTAAAAATCCTTCAAAATGAGAAATATCTCTCATATTGAGATTTTGAATTAAACAGAAGAAAATCAGTGAATTGAAAACTTCTGTTTTGTAGGATTAAAAATTCGTCTTGAACTTTATACAATGGCGCAGGGCCGGGTTAATCTGTTCAGATAACCTTTTTCTTGTCCATTTGAAATTGACGTTTGACGCTTTCAACCCTGCTTTCGGGTGCAAAATAATTAACGGAAAACTGTTCACCGTTTTCAAAAAGCAGACCGTTGCCATCATCGTCTATAATCAGATTTCTGTAAATGCCGGCGCCGGGTTTTATCCGGTATTTTTCGCATAGGGCAGAAACGATGTTTTCCTTTTCGATATCCGGTATTCTATAATAGGTATAGCTGATAAAGAACAGCTTGCTTTTCATGAAATGAAGTTCGAAGCGGACATCCATCCCTTTTATTTTCTGGAGATACACGATTATATCGAGATCATAGGGTCGGTTCTCTAAAATGTAATCCGCTTTACCCGTCAGCCTCAACACGTGTTTCATGTCGCTGCCAAAGCTAAAATATCTTGAAAACTTAAGACCGGCGGGTGCATGTACGACATCTCTTTTCCGGCTGTCGTTCCATTGATGGAAGAAAGCTTCAAAACGACTTGAATCATTGAGTCCATTGTCAGGAATATGCCTGAATTTCTTGACGAAACCGCTGAGGTAATTTAAGATTGACATAAGTTGAGGTGTTGATCGACAGGTGATTACAATTGTATGTTATTTTTTATGCAATGTTGTTTTTTTATTTCAACATTTGTTAAACATTATTGTTCATTCCTGAGGATGAAACATCAAATTTTAAAATAATAAGATTGAAAAATTTTAACGCAAAACAGTTACTGTACCCTTGAAATTAAAAAGGTCGCCGTTGTAGAATTCGCCGTTGACAGTCCAGATATAAACGTCCTGTTCGCAGGCAGTACCATTGAAATTGCCATCCCAGAAAGCATGTATGTCAGTTGTTTCGTATACCATTTCACCCCAGCGGTTGAACACCCTGAATACATAATTCCTGTCCTTTACATTATACAGTGAAGGCATGAAACCTTCATTTTTTCCGTTGTTGTTCGGAGAAAATGCATTGGGTATATACACATAGCCGGGTCCCTGGGTACTGATATAAGCCGGTTTGTACATCGTATCCCTGCAGCCGTAAGAATTAACACCAATCAGACGAATATTGAATCGCCCGACATTGTTTATGGTAAACGAAGGGTCTCTCTTCTCTGATGTATAGAGTATAGCATCTGTACTGTCTGTTAGCTCCCAGTAATTGATACTCGAATTGCTGAGATTGACCATATTGAAAACCGCATTCGGCAGTGTCATGAAGTTTTTACTCGTGTAGAAATCAACCATAGGGACAGGGTAAGTCGTAATCAGGAATTTCTTGGTAATGCTTCCGCTTCCACCATTTCCACTGGCTATCAGCGTAACATCCCAATTGCCTGAATACTCGTAAATATGCACGGGTTCTTTTTCGTACGAATCGGGGCTTCCGTCGCCGAATATCCAGCGGTAGCTGTCGGCATATATCGAAAGATTTTTAAAATGAACTTTCAATGGTACACAACCTTCGGTAGAATCTGCTAAAAATTCTGCTACGGGAGTTGGGTCTTCAATATTTAAAATTTTGGTAATGCTGGCCATGCAATACAGATTGCTTATCCGCAATGTGACGGGTTTAGGCCCTGCAGAATTGTATACATGAACCGGGTTTTTATCTGAACTGTTTGGTGCCGGATAAGTGTTGTCGCCAAAATCCCAGTCGTAGGTAAGATCATCTTCGTTAACGCTCAGTATGCTTGGTTTGGCCTTAAAATCTACTTTGGCATCCGGCAGTTTTGGGTTTAAAGGCAGATAGGTAAAATCGGCACCGGGTCTTTCAGTTACGGTGATTTCTGTTTTGCCGTCGCTGCTGTCTATGCAGCCATCTTTATCAAAACCGTATAGAATCACCCTGAATTTTCCGAAACGGTTAAAGGTATAATCCGGATTCACATCATTGCTCGCATTGCCATCGCCGAATTTCCAGAAATATCTCACTGCATTCTGAGATTTATTGTCGAAGTGTACGGGAATATTTTCGCACGACTTAAAGCTGTCGTTAGTAAATGCAATGACCTGTTTTCGTTTAGCCTTAACCGTATGACTGATGGTGTCGTAACAGCCCCATTGATTACCTGTTATCAGTTCCACCCTGTATATGGTATCTTTATGCGGCAGGCCGGGCAGAAGTGCAGAGAAACTGTTTCCGTTAAAATAGTACTGACTGTCTATGTACCAGCCACTGCTGCTGTGGTATAGCGACTGATTAACCATCTGGTAAATACCGGCGTCGCAGGGATCGTTTCGCTGCACTTTGAAACCTGCGGTAGGACTTGGATAAACTGTAATATCTGCAGTGGCGGTATCAATACAATTGAATCTTTTGCGATATAGGGAAACAGTATTTTTAACCGGGTTGTTGCCAAAATAGTTGTAATAAGTATGGTAAACCGAATCACCGTATTCAGGGTCTGAATTGTCGCCGAAATCCCAGTTTAATGTCCCGAAAAGATTGGATTTCTGAACGAGTAATACGGTAAGGTCGGTACAGCCGGCCTGTTTGTCAGCTATGATAGTGTCTTTCGGCACATTGACGGTATAAACTGTTTTGTAAGATGTGTCTTTACATCCATTGGATGATGACGACTCTAAACTGACGGTGAAAGAAGAATCACCTGCCTGTGCAGGTACATAAAAACTGTGTTTGGGATTGACTAGGTTTGAGGTCGAATTGTCGCCGAAGTTCCACAGATATCTCACAGATCCGAGTGAATTGTTAGAGAACCTGATCAACTCGCGCATACAGGCAGAATCGTGAC